>JALVEG010000275.1 GCA_027031145.1 Saprospiraceae bacterium
CAGAATATTAAGATAAAAGGTATAATTTTATTCATGTTATTAATTTTGTTTATGGTAAAACCAATTTTGGGACAATTAGATCCATATTGCAATGATGATGATTGCGGTTCACTTGATCCAAGTTGGCAATTGGCCGGAGATAAAACAGTAGCATGTGAAGGGGAAACATTCTATTTAAGAAGTGGAGAATCTACATCAAATCCAGCTGGTATTATTGACAGTTACACTTGGATATTAACAAATACTCTTACAGGAGAAGAGTTGGCAAATGTCACTTATACGGATACCACATGGCTTGAATTTTATTATCAGGTTTCCGATTCCCTCGCATGTCTTTATGATAAATTAAATATTGAAGTCAGATTGGTTATTACAAGCAATGAATGTATAGTGGATGGACAAACAGCAGAAAGTTGTAGATATTCAGTTGAACCTTTAACAATAAAATTTAAACCGAGAGCCTTGTTCTCATCCAAACAAACAACCTGTGTCAATAATTTAATATCGTTTAATAATGGTAGTTGCAATGCTGATTCCTATTATTGGGATTTTGGAGACGGTAATAGTTCAACCGATGTTTCTCCTTCTCATCAATATTCACAAACGGGCAATTATACTGTATCGTTGACTGTTTCTAATGACTGCGGAAGCGATACTCAAACAAAAACTATTTATGTTGTTGATTATCCTGAAACAAAACTAAATTTTGCTACAAATGGAGGTGAAGGCTGTAATCCAAGTAGGCAATTGATCACTTTTGAATATAATAAATGGATATATGGGCCTGGTGGCGTTTTCAGTTGGTATATCATACCTGATTCTATGCATGGAGATTGGTGTTTTACACATGATACTTTAATTAACACAGAAGATCCCTGTATTTATGATACATTTACAGTCACACCTCATTTGAATTTAATGAACAATGATTCACTTGATATTTATTTCTCAAATCCCGGCGAATATTTTATTTATCTTAATTATAAAAATGCTTGTCTTGACACAACAATATTGGATACTGTTTTTATTTACGATGACCCTTGGATATCCGGTTTACAGGATTTTAGAACATGTGATTCCTTAGTTAATTTTACTCCTGTAATACAATCCTATGGAGGTCATATAAATGAATGGGTATGGAGTATTTATGATAATTCAAATATTTTAATCACTGAATCACATATTGAAAATCCTATATTCAATCTTGACACTACAGGAGATTTTACTTTGGTTGTTGAATTAAAATCCGATTATTGCGGATCTGTATTTGATACGGCACAAATAATAATTGACAAAAATATTGAAGCTACCATTTCTCCATTTAACAATCCTTATTGTGATGATGTTACTGATACACTTGAAGCATTTCCTCCGGGAGGTTTTTGGTCGGGTACAGGTATAATTAACCCCGAATTAGGGGTATTTCAGCCTAGTGATACAGGATCTTTTCAAATCATTTATACCATAAACAATGGAAAATGCACATCAGGCGATACCGCAATAATTGAAGTTGTAACTTCTACTGAAATAATTTCACATGATACATTCTTTTGTATTACTGATGCACCGGATACTTTATACATCCAACCTAAAGGAGGTACTTTTTCAGGAAATGGAATTATTGATTCATACACAGGTATATTTGATCCTGGAATAGCAACAGTTGGTAGTAATATTATCACTTACAATTATTCTAATGAATTTGGTTGCACTGTCAATCATACTTTTATAGTTTATATTGATACCATTCCAAAATTAGAAATATCTGACACTGTTTTTATTTGTATTGGTAATGACAACATTGATCTTAAAAACGTATTAGACATCAATACTTCAAGTGAACAGGGGCAATTATATTTTGAAGGGCAAGGAATTATCGACAATAAAAATGGTATATTTAACTCTAATGGATTAATGCCCGGATTTTATAGCATTGATGTTACATTTAATACAAGAAGTTGTTCAAACTCAGAAAAATTTGTGATTGAGTTAGGGGAAATAGAAGAGTTAATATTACCTGATGATTTTACTATTTGTATCACAGATAGTATCTATACTATGCAAACCCCAAATATCGCTGGAGGAAAATGGTATTCATCTAATTGTGAGATCGATCCAAATACAGGAGAGGTAAATTTAATCAATATTGGGGAAACAGAATGCACATTTGAATATGTTGTTGAAGAAGGAACTTCTTGTGAACAGAGAAAATCTATTAACATTAACATCCTTAATCTCTCCAATGATATTTTTGTTCCTTCATACACAAGCATTTGCTACAGAAAGGGCTCATATACAATACAAAATTTTGGACCTGCCGGTGGTATATGGACAGGAGAATCTGTCATTGACCCGGCAAATGGACTTATTGACATTACATCATTGCTACCAGGCAAAACATATAATTACAAATATTGCATTGAATCCACTGAAGTTGATTGTGAAGCATGCAAGGAAAGTGTACTATATATAGAACCATTACCAACAGCTTCTTTTGACGACAGTTTTGATGCATGTCTTAATCAAGCTTTTACTATAACAAATACAAGCATTGGAAGTCAAAACTATTTATGGGATTTTGGAGATGGCACCGAATCTCACGACAAAGATCCTACACATACATATAGTAATAGTGGAGATTATATAATTAGATTAATAGCTACTTCTGATTTTGGTTGCAAAGATACTATTGAGCAAACTATTCATGTTGCTTCTCTACCTGTTTTGGATCTTGATATCAATATTACAGAAGGATGTGCTCCTTTTATACTTGATTACCAAAACAATAGCTATGGCGAAGACATTAATCAATATTGGGTTATAGAACATAAAGACACTCTATTTTCACCTAATCCTCAAATAATCATGGATAGTGTGTTGTCAGATTCCATAATAACAATTGAACTCATAGTTGCTAATGGGTGTTCAGAGCTAAGAAAAGAAACTGATGTTCTCGTGCATCCCTATCCTATTGTTGATTTTGGTGTTAATGACGACGAAGGATGTTCACCGGATACCGTATGGTTTTCCAATATCACTCAAGGTTCTCCAGATATTTACAGATGGGATTATGGTAATGGTGTCTTTTCGTATGAAAAAGAACCTT
>JALVEG010000276.1 GCA_027031145.1 Saprospiraceae bacterium
CCAAGCTCTTGCCGTGTGTTTTGCAGTTGGACGAAAAGCAATATGCCGTATGGGTTTTGTAATACACTTGCATACTCGGGGTTTTGTCGTTGTGAAACGGACAGTGTAAACGGTGCTGCTTGTCGGGTTTTAAATGGTAGTGCTGCAAGACTTGGGATAGGGTAAGGCGGGTTTTGATTTCTTGGATTTCCATATTAAAAATATATTTGTGAATTTTTAGAACACGACAAAGATAATAAAAAGTTCTTTAATGGAACAATATTAATTTCATTAATCGCTCAATATTGCAATATTTGTTCTATTTTCTTACCTTTGTCCTAAATATTTTTATTATGAAGCTTGGGGATAACTTAAAAAAATTGAGAGAAAGCAAGGGTTATACACAGCAACAAATGGCTGATATTATTCATACGCACCGTTCCGGGTATTCTAAAATGGAAAATAACCAACAGGATATTTCTGTGGATGCTTTGGTTGCTATTGCTAAAAATTTTGGCTTAACCGTAGATGATATTATTTATTACGGGGATAAAAACAGCGTTCCCAAAGAAATTTCTATGGAAGATAAAAAAGCTTTGGAACAATTACAGCTGATTAACGAACTGGAAGATGAAGAAAAAAACATCCTCCTTAAACTCATAGAAACCTTTGTCTCTAAAAAACGTTTTAAAGATTATCTGCAGAAGAATATTGCTGCGCTTTAGAATTAATAATGCCACTTAAAACAAGTTTTTATCTTTACAATGACACAATGTTTGAGTCTTTTAAAAAAAATATTATGAGAATTAGACAAGTTATCCTTTTTTTCTTTATTTTGCTTGCCAGACAAACCTATTCACAGAATGGTATTGTTTATGAAAAAACTACAGATTCTATCAATAAGCACACAATAGATTTAATAATATCTGAACTATCTTATCCGACAGGAAAAATTTTTAACAAAACTTTATATTGTGGGCCAAATTTATGGGAACGTTATTCAAAAATTGATACCTTATTAAAAATAAAAAATGGAAATGTATTTTTTCAAATACCTGTTAGAAATAAAGACAAACTTATTATAAAAAAAGGTAAGCTTATTCAAAGTCAAAATGATTTTAATATTTTTTGGAATCAAATAATAAATGATTTTGATTCCAAAATTCGTATTAGAAAGTTAAACGAAAACGAATTAAAATATTATTGGTCTATTATTTTCTTTAATATTAATGAACCTATTTTTATTGTAGAAAATGATAAGTATCATTTAATATTTGACTTTGATAAAAATGGTAAATTATTATTCGTTGAACAGATAATTACAGATTAAGTAATATCAGCTTTGAAAATGATTTACCTAATAATATGAACGATCATGAGTTATCCATACAGGCGCCTCTTTTTTTTGTGAAGGTGTTACTGTTACTACAAGTTCTTCTTCACATGTATAACCACAACATAAAAGAATGCAAAGTTTATTGTACGAAATTTCATTCAAGTTTGTGTTTCTATTATCACATTCCTTCATATTATAAACCACCATTTTTTCTTGAACCATCATTAAGTCTTTATTTGTAAACATCTCTGAAAAAGAGATTACTTTATTATTGTCAAAATTTATCCTTGTAACCGCCTTTAAATTTTTATCCAAAGAAAAAATAGAAATGATATCGTTCGAATTAATATTATCAAAAAAAACAATATCACGAAAATCTATATCTTCTTTTGAAATACAAGCATTGCTCAAAAAAAGTCTATCAAAAGTGACGCAAACACTTCTACGTTGCTTCTTATCATAAATAACAATATCATTGGTAAAACCTATTGACCTCTCATCATCATAATCTCCTAAATAACACACTAAATAAGTAAATTCGTTATCATCAAACAAAAATAAACTATAATTCAAAAAATAATTATGAGTATTAACTCTTGTAATTTTACTAATGTTTGTCTCTGAATAATATACCTTATAATAATCTTCCTTGTCAATGTCGCCTTCAATAGGTTGCATTTGTTGAAAATCAAAGCCTGAAAAAGACTTAACAGAAAAATATTTTCTGTTTTTAACATTTGATTTTCTTATTTTCGTAATTACTTTTGTTAGTAATGAGGTAAATTTTATTGTATCATTGGAATGTTTACCCGTATTACCATTATTTGCGTTTGTTTCCTTTACTCCTGAAAAAATAAACAAAACTAACAGAAAAAAAATTACTTTTATTTTCATTTATTAAATATTTATTTAATTATCATTATTGTCTTCTTGTATAGCAGGCTTACTTGTATCATTATTATTCATAATAACTTTATTAACTTTTACAGTATTGACTTTTACAGTTTTTTCAACAGGATCATTTTCTTTATGATAACGAAGCCAACCATCTATTGGTTTTCTATTTCTAATTGAACCATTTAGTTTTATCATATTATTTTCATATTGAATTTGTGAATTATCAGAATTAAGATAAAGGAATATTTTAGAGTCAATGATCTTTGTAATATAATCTCCAAAACGATTATCATTAGCACCGCCACAAGATGTAATAACTAAAGAACCTCTATCTTTAATATGGTTGCCTATATCTTTAAGAGCTTCAATTTCGTCTACTAATTCTTTGGATAATCCCCCCCACTTCATTAATTCATCTTTTGATGGAATTTTTCCATCTTTATAACCATTATAGTAGCTCAAAGCATCAGGTCGTATTTTTACTTTACCTGTATTTATCATAGAATGGTCTTCTGCGCCTCCAGGCCCATGCCCTGTGATAACAATATTATCAGCTTTAATATCACCTAAATAATCATTAAGCTGCTTGTTTGCATCTGCTAAACTTTCTGCTTTAATAACATAAAAGTTTGTTTTGGGGTTATTATTGTTTTCTTTTATTGTATTATCGGCGTATCTAGAAGCTTTTTCACTGAAAGGTAATAAAATGTATATGTTTGTTTTTTTAGGTGGTTCAGCCCCTTTTCCTTCTATATCAATTAAGTAAATTGGATTATTTGCAGCAAAAACATAAGTGCTTTGGTGTGGATACTTTTTTGCCAGCGGGTCCACACTTAAAAACCTCTGTACGATTTTTTGCTAAAAATTTCGGTTTTTTCAG
>JALVEG010000277.1 GCA_027031145.1 Saprospiraceae bacterium
TAAACATTTCTTTTATCTCCTCCCAGCTAATGCCCCAACTTCCACCATAAATATAAGCGCAACCACAGACCATATAATGATTGTACGTCTCTCTTGGGATTGCCTTTACTGCACGCCAATGAAATAGGTCATGTGGGTCAAAATCATCAAAATACTCACCAAAATTTGTGGTTATCATCAATGTTTTTTGGTTTTGATTATAACTCAATGAAAGATTGTTTCTCCCGTTGTAATCCAACTTTATCTCAGCACCGGATATTTTTTGAACTTCATTTGCATTGGAACAACAGTATATATCGTATCTTCCATTTTCGATATTAAGCATATTGTCAAATTGTTTTTGAGTCTTTACAAAATCTTTAACTTTGTTTTCATTTATTCTATCTTTATAATGAACAGTTATATTTCCAATGTTCTTGGTTTTCCAGCTTTTTGTGTATTCTATCAAGGGTGAAGAAAACAAAAACGCATCATTATTACGATATGCAATTATATCAAATACTGACCTCAAATACGAGATACTATCCTTTGCTCCAATATGTGAAATTTGAATCAAGTATTTGTCTTTATCTATTTCAACTATATTGTCAAGATACGGTTTAAAAAAATGCTCATCTTTAAATTTTCTCGATTTTTCAATTCCCTTGAATTCGTCCAATAAAATATTTGTCTCTATCAATTGTGAAGGTAAAATATAAGGATTTGCACTAGTATTTTCTTGTGCAGATAACAAAAAGCCATTTAAACTCGAAATAATTTGTTTACTTATTACACTATCTTTCGGCATTTTGATATATCTAGGTATTATTATTCCTGATTGAGCATTTATCAATTGAAAAACAAAGATAAAAGCGATTGTGATTATTCCTTTCATTTTATTTTGTATTTAGTTTATATTTAGTAATGAACATAACGGAATTAAACAAGAAGTAGTGTTAAATTTCGGAAATTTCATAGAAATTTCATAAAAATTCTTATGCCAGATGGTAATTAAATTGGTATATTCTTTTTAGTGGAAAAATCGATCAAAATTCGTTAAAAACGGATTATTGTTTGAGCCCTGATGAAGTCGGGTGAGTTTTAGGAAATCTAGCCATTTATAACCGCTATTTTACTTTAATAGCGGTTATAAATCACTAAACATTCATTTTCTGATATCTATCAAATCTTTATGTCTAAAGCAATTAATTGTATGGTCATTTACCATCCCTGTCGCTTGCATATGTGCATATATAACGGTTGAACCTACAAATTTGAATCCTTTTTTCTTCATATCTTTAGATAATCTATCTGAAATTTCAGTTGTAGCAGGTACCTCATCAATAGTTTTCCACTTATTGATAATAGGTTTTCCTCCTACAAATTTCCATATATATTCAGAAAAAGAACCAAATTCTTTTTGAACTTGAATAAATACTTTAGCATTATTAATAGTCGCTTTTATCTTGAGTTTGTTGCGAATAATGCCCGCATTTTGTAATAACTCATTGTATTTGTCATCACTGTAATTTGCAATCTTTTTGTAGTCAAAATGGTCAAACGCCTTTCTGAAATTTTCACGCTTTTTTAATATTGTAATCCAACTCAATCCTGCTTGAAATGTTTCCAAAACTAAAAATTCAAAAAGTTTAGCATCATCATAAACAGGAACACCCCATTCATTATCATGATATGCTATATACAAGGCATCCGAGCCTGCCCATTCACAACGATGTTTCATTTAACGACAAGATTTAATAAAATTTTATACTATTGATATTTATTTAAATTTATTGATGTATTTTTTTAAAACATCTTTATGAACGCAGAAATCCATCATTTTTAATTTCACATAATCATCTCTAAAGAAATAATAACCGAACATTGCATCATTATCATCGTGATTTCTGGATCCGGAACTGGAATCTTTGATTAAATACCACATTTTACCGTCTTTTGCCTTGTACCAACCTACACAATGCATACCGTGATCATCTGTTGTAGTCTTATTGGAAAATCTAAACTGACGGGCATATTCATTGATATAATCGTATGGAATATCAAAATCCGGTATCATTGCACAATTGGTTTTACGACTAAATCCCGGCTCGGATACATCTCCACCTATGCTCATTGTATAACCGTTTTGAATGGCATAGTTCCATAATTCCATATATGTGTCCAGTGGTACATTATAATAATCCTCACTATGCCACCAATTATCAGGAACTTTATATTCTACTTTTTTCCAATAAGGCTCTTGCAAATACGACAAAATATCTACGTAATCATCCATATTAAGCTTAAGATAATTTTTTAAAAATGATTTTGGAGTATAATGTTTCCTTTCAAAATCAAAATCCGTAGGTGGAACTCCCATATGGTGATTTAAGATAGACTTGATTGTATTTAATCCAAATTCTTCGTTCCAAGCATTGCTTTGTTTTAAACTTTTCAAAAAAGTATTCATCTCTTTGTACATATCAGCATGTGAATAATAGCTTCTACCGGTTTCCATCCCATCATATACACTTCTTGGGACAGCGCCGTACATTTCATAAATTCTTTTTACAGCATTGCCTTCGGATCCTTCGCTAAAATTACTGTTTCCCCTTTCTTGAATGTATCTTTTTGCCTTCTCGACATATTCCCAATAGACGGTAAACATCTCGGATATCTTTATGTGTTTTCCATGTAATCTATATACTTCGGACTCATAAAAAGAGGTAGTAGAAAAATCCCAACATGTACCGGTATTTCCTTGAGATATGGTTGGTTCTGTCCAATATGTTTTGTAAAGAGAAGGGTCATTTGGAAGTTTCATGCCGGATTGATCCATTTTCAGATACTTTCTTTTTGTATTTTTCTTTGTTTTTGCTTTAAAACCTCTTACATCTTTCAATATGAAGTTTTGATAATAACCGGGCTCGTATTCCTTGAAGTACGCCTTATCATTTTGTGAATAAAGGCTAGCAAAAGATGTGTATATAAACACAATCGACAATAGTATTATTTTTTTCATATGTGTAATATTTTATTATTTAAAAATTTACCCAAAAATAGGATAATTATTCATTTTTAATGCA
>JALVEG010000278.1 GCA_027031145.1 Saprospiraceae bacterium
TGACCCAAATAAAGGTATTATCGTACAAGAAAATCATTTTAAAAAAGAGAAATCTACACTCTTTTTTGAAAATTTTAAAAAGTATGATATTGATACACTTTATGTAAAGGGATTAGGTTATAAAACCTATTGTAAACTGCAAGAGTTGGGCATAAAAGTGTTTCTTATTCCTGAAGATATACTCTTTTATACCCATATTGACCCTAATGAGCTTATTGTGCTCAATGATGAGAATGCACAAATCTATTGTACCATGGGTCACCATACTCAAAAAGATAAATCATGAGTTGGGCACTACACTTTCATCTGATTGCTGCTATCGCCTGGATAGGTGGAGGTTTTTTGATGTTTGTTTTAGGTATTACACTGCGTAATAAGCAAGACCAAGAAGCTGTTTACCCACGTATTGGACCTATTTATGGCTATTATGAAACAGGTGCACTGCTTATTTTGCTGATTACTGGTACAACAATGATATACCATAATGGACTACTCTCAATACTCTTCTCTTCTGTTACCAATGAAGTCATAGATGCGTTACGTATCAAACTGTATGTGGTTGCAGTAATTGTTGTGTTGACTATTGTTCATATGATGGTGAGTATGATGACTCTTCATAAGGTAAAAACACCTTTTCAAAGACTGCTTTCAAAGGGTTCATCAATGGGTATTTTTTTACTTAATCTTGTGGTCTTACACTATGCTATGGTTTTGAGAGATATACTGTAGCAATCTACTTTTTTGCCTTGTTTTTTGCAATAATATTATAGTACTCATGTATAGAATCTACATAATGTACAGGTTCACTGCCTCTTGCATATCCATACTTTAAGTCTTTGTAGTATTTTTTTTGAGAAAGTAGTGGAAGCACTTCTTTTAAATCTTTCCATGAGTAGGGATTTTTATGTAGTTTTTTTGCTAGTGTCATAGCATCATAGATGTGACCTAACCCTGCATTATAGGCAGCAAGTGAGAATGCCCATAGATTTTTTCCCTCAACTTGTTTTGGAAATTTTTTTCTCATCATATCAAAATACTTTGCACCTGCTTCAATACTCTCTTTTGGGTCAAAACGATTTTTAAGTTTGAGTTGTTTTGCGGTCGAACTTGTAATCATCATAAGTCCTGCTGCTCCTGCAGGGCTTTTTGCTTTAGGATCCCAATGTGATTCCTGATAGGATTGTGCAGCTAAAATCATCCATGGAATATGATATTTTTCTCCAGCAATTTGAAAATATTTCTGATATTTAGGTAAGACCTCTTTAAGCTTTTTAAGAAATACTTTTGTATCGTAATAATCAAACTTTTTTAAAAAACCAAAATAGAAATTATTGAGCTCTTCTAGTTTTCCGGCACGTTCAAAACGGTTTAACCATCTAAAAAGTTTATTATTAAGAGTCTCATCACCTTTACGTGTGATAAATCCCAGATTTTTTCGTTTACTTACTTCCATGGTGGCTACAAGCTCAGGAAAATAGCGTTGATTAATTTTGAAAAGGTTTGAATCTACAATAGTACAATCAATCTTTTTTTTCCATACCTCTTCTAAAATTTGCTCCGTTGAGAGTGTTGTAGTCGTGTTGAACTCAAAATGTTCAACAGCATTTTTGACTTTTTTTAGTGTATTTTCATAGTGTGTATCTTTACCAACAAGAATGTGTAGTCCAGGTAAATCATAGAGGTTTTTAGGCATTTTTTTCTTTTTATATAGCCCATTATGACAGACTACCTGTTCTGTAATTGTATAGTAGTATGGTCCAAAGGAGAACTCTTTTTCACGCTCTTTTGTAGAAGCCAAAGAGGCAACAGTAATGTCACCTACGTTGTGACGTGTAAGCTCCAACGCCTCTTTTATTGTATGTACAACTGTTAAATTGAGGTCAACATTGATGCTTTTTGCAAAAGCAGAAATGAGTTCATACTCATACCCCTGTTTTTCAGAAGAGTCCATATAAAATACGGTAGGAGAGTTCAATATTACAACATCTAGTCTTTTCTTTTCTATAATAGAATCAAAAAGTGTTTTAGGTGGATATTCTACAGAAAAAAGCGATAGAGAAAGAAGAGATGCTGTTATAATGTATTTTAAAATATATAGATTTAGCATAAGTATTCCTTAACCTATGATATCATATTCTATTTTAAAATATCCAAATTGTCATGATATACTTTCGTCTGCACGTTAAATATGCCTAATAGTGTGTGAAACAAGTTGTCTTGTGTATAGCGTTTATTGGTATCTATGGCATCAAGATGAAGTATTTTTTTAAAGTTTTTGTCTGCCCAGATAAGAGCAGCAATGTGTATCTGGGCATCAGGAGCCATAAAGTAGGGGAGTCCATGTAGGTAGAGACCATTTTCTCCTAAACTCTCACCATGGTCACTAAGGTAAATCATTGCTGTGTGGTGGCTTTTTTCATACTTTTTTAAAAGTCTAATCGTTTTTGTTAAAAAATTATCGGTATAAAGAAGTGCATTGTCATAGGCATTGTTTATCTCCTCTTTGCTACAGGCTTCTAGTTGGTTGGTTTTACATACAGGTGTAAATTTTTCAAATGCTTGAGGGTATCGTTTGTAGTATGCTGGTCCATGGTTTCCCATCTGGTGAAGTACAATGAGTATATCTCTATTCTTTTGTGTATGAATATAGCTATCAAGCCCTGCAAGCATCCCCTCATCACGACACTCGCCCTCTATACACATAGGGTTTGTTTGAGTGTTTTTATAACTCTCATAAGGTATTCTAAGGGCAACACCTTTGGAGTCAGAGTTATTGTCTCTCCATAAGAGAGATACTTTTTTAGTATGCTGAAGTACATCCAACACATTCTCTTTTTGCATACCTTTGGCATAAGAGTAGTCCTCTTTCCCATAATAAGAAAACATACAGGGCACAGATACAGCAGTGGATGTACCACACGCATAGACATTGGAGAAGTTGACAATATCCTCTTTTTTAAGTTGAGGCATTGTCTCTTTAGGGTATCCATTAAGTGAAAGATGGTCTGCTCTTACTGCTTCACCGACAACTAAAATAACCAACTTTGGTTTTTCCCCTGTT
>JALVEG010000279.1 GCA_027031145.1 Saprospiraceae bacterium
GTTTGTTGAAACCTTTCAAACTCAATCAAGTACTTCGTTAACTACGTATTCAATTGTAAGAATCCGATATGAGAAACTCATATTTTTATTGATAAATAAAATGATACCATAATACAAAAAACCTAAATTAATATATGGTGAAATTGCATATCTATCACATCCTAAAAGTTATGGAGATTGGTATGATCCTGTCATATATATGCAAAGAATTTCAGTATTTGGAAAATTCACCCATATATTTTGGATTATCATTTGTTTTTTTATCCATTTGATAGTTTGTTCTACAAGTTCTGATATTTTATCCTGTTCATTGGAACTCCCCATATTTTTTTAATAATTTTATTCTACTTTAGCAATAAATATATTCCCGGATATTTATTTTATTTTACTTACTGACATCTTTGTATTAATTTTGAGGTTTTAATACACTAAATAAAATACCACTTTTTTCGTTATAAAATATTGATTTTTATATAGTCTTTTTAACTTTGAAAAAGTGCTGAAAACAGGAAAGAAGAGAAAAGTATTTACTTTATTACATACATAGTGCTGGAAAGAAAATACATCAAATTCGAAAATGATTTTTATCTACCATCCTTAAGATAAATAATACTTTTTCAAGATCTGTTGGATTTGGGATATTATAAAATTTCATTAAATATTGAGAAGCATCCGTAATGTCAATATTGCCGTAATAATTATCTCTAACAAAATGCAGATATTTCATTAATTGAAATGCATCAAACCACCGGAAAAACCTTTTTTTGAATGATTGGTAATCCTTAGTATGCTTTTTTATTTCATTATATCTTTTTTTGAAATTCTTCATATTTAGAAATTCCATAACTGGTTTCTCAATAAGTTGTATGTTTTCATAATCCAAATAAATAGCTTCCAGATTTAAAAGCAATGAATTTAATGATTCAAATGACCTATAACTATATGTTTGAAGTAATTTTCCTGATTGAATAATCTTATTCATAGCTTTGCCTGTACCAAAAGGTACTCTTTCCGAAATCCTGGCTGAAGGAAATACTTTTGTACTATTTATTTCAGTAAAAAATCCTGTTTTAATGAATTTATGAAGAAAATAAAAATCTTCTCCTGCCTGCCTTTTATTCATTCCGAATGCCTCTTTATATGCAAATGCTCTTACTGCCATAGCACTGCCGATAGTATAAAAAGCAAATGGTAATTTTAGTATTCTTTGCATATTGATATAATATCTTAGATGCAATTCGTATTGAATAATAGCATTTTTTTCTGCAGGTGATGTATCCTCATTTAGATCATGTTCAAAATATATACTGTATGCTTTGATCTTATCTTTGGTAATAGCTGCATTTATCAGTTCTTCTAAATAATTTGTTTCCACAACAGTATCTCCGTCAAGATTTACAATCAATCCTTGAGGGTTATTTATTTTGTCAAATCTTTTAACTGCTTCATCCATACCGGTTTTTCGTGCAATTCCGGGGCCTGCTATGTTCTTGTCTATATTTTTGATATATACCGGAAGGAATTTAAGTTTTGGAGTTGAAATTTTTTGACTAAAGTCTTTTAACTCCATATATTGTCTTTGATGAAAATTTGAAATTTCCTTTGATACTGATTCACTTTCATTTATTACAATGATAACTTCGACAGAACCATTATGAAATGTGTTCTCGAGAAGAGAATCAATAGTTTTAGTGAGAAATACTTCATGAAATGCAGGAATGACAACTGAAACTTTTAGATCATTGTCAACCGTTTCAGTAATCAAAGGATGATCAAATTCAAAATTGTTATACTTTCGCATTAAGTTTTCTAAGTTTTTTATCCAAATCAAGAACCTGTTGAATCAGAAAATGTCTTTCGTCATTATAAATAATAAAATCAGCCAATTTCATTTTATCTTCTTCGGGCATTTGGTTGTTTACTCTCGCTAAAACACTTTCCTTGTCAATATTATCTCTCAGCATTACCCTTTTAATCCTGATATCCAAAGGAGCTGAAACCAAAATATTTAAATCAAGATCTTTGTATCTTCCTGTTTCAAATAACAATGCGGCTTCTTTGATTAAATAAGGAGCTTTTTGCTCATTCACCCAATTATCAAAATCTCTTTTTACAGCAGGATGTACTGCTTTATTAAGCTCTTCCAGTTTTCTTTTGTTTTTGAAAGCAATATCCGCAATATATTTCCTGTTTAATTCACCATTTTTAAGATAACTTTTTTCACCAAATACGGATACTATATTTTTTACTAAATCCTTATCGTTGACCATTAGATATTTTGCTCTGTCATCAGCATAATATACGGGAATTCCCAATATCTCAAAGATTTTGCAAACAGTGGTTTTTCCACTTCCTATTCCTCCTGTTATACCTGTCTTTAACATGATCTAATAAAGTATGTTGTCTAATTCATGAATATTTCGGATTACATAATCGGCATATTTTTCATTTTTATCTCTTATCTTGTTCGGATTGTACCAACAAGTATCAAATCCATAATTTTTTCCTCCGTAAATATCAGCAACGATATTGTCACCTACCACTATATATTTTGATTTATCCAAAGCTCCAGTCGCTTTATGAACGTGTTCAAAATATTCTTTGTTCGGTTTTGATTTACCTATTTCACCTGAAATAAATATATTGTCAAATTTGGATTTATGCTCACACTTTTCAAACCTCGGTCTTTGTACTTCTTTCATCCCGTTTGTTATGATAGCAAGATTGATATTACCATACAGTTTTTCCAGATATGTGTCGGTATCTTCTATCAATTTTGAATTTTCTACAAGCTGTTCTATAAACTTATTATTGAATTCATTCAAATCTACACTATTGTATCCCAATTCGTCAAAAAGCTTTTTAAACCTCAGTGTTTTTATTTCTTCATGTGATATCTTGTTCTCATCGTAAGCAGTCCATATTTCATTGTTCAAATTTGTAAAAACAGAGAAAATTTCATCATTAAATTCTAAGCCATAATGTTTAAAACAATTTCCCAAAGCTTTTTTCTGAGAATATGTAAAATCAAATAATGTATTATCAGCATCAAATAATATCCATTTATACTTCATATAATAATTTTTGTAATTTAACCTGGAAGCCGCATAAAATAAATTAGTCTTTTTATACTATATTTGCCCGGTTTGTGAATGGTAAGTAATAGTAAACCTCCGATTATCGCAAGATTTTTCATGAAATTTATCATCTGTACCCGCTGAATATCAGGAGGATCGTTCCAAAAAGAATAAACAATAAATGTTGTTGGAACAAGATAGACCAATAATAAAAATGCACCAAATCTGGAATAATACCCCATTAAAACTAATGTAGCACCAATGATAAGAAATACGATCACGCTACCCAATAAAAAATCCTGTTTCCATGTCAAACCGTAAATAGACATCGTTCTTTTGGTGTCATCAAAATATAAAAACGAATCAAATGCTTCATAATAGAACATTATGGCAATGAATATTCTTGCTGTCAAGTCTATGCTGTTTTTCATCCTTCGGTTTGTGTTTGTGCATACAAAATTACATTAAATATTCAAAGTATCATAATTAGTGTCATATAGAAAATGCTTTAAATCGTGAATTGATCTTTTTTATGAGGATTGTGCTAATCTAAATTATCTATTTTATTGCATAAGCTATGCAGAAATAATTATTTTTTTTACATTTGACTCTTTGTTTACTAAATTGAATTTTCTCAGGTTGTGTGTTTTTTCAGTCAAAATGATTTTACCTGAGTAAATACTACTAAATTAATACTTATTAAATGAAAATATTAAAAAGGATTGTATTCGTTGTTCTGTTTTTACTCCCGTTTTATTTGAATTCTCAAGTTGGAATAGAGCTTATGGGGAATAAAAATGTATATAAAAGTTGGAATGATGTGATTTATAACTATTCGGGTAAAGAAAGTAAAATTTTTAAGTATTCTTATGGTGGAGGCATTAATTATTGGTTTCGTGTAAAAAATTACAGGTTGGAATTTACTCCCGGTATTTATTATATGTTTTCTAAATTCAAATTTCCTGATTCCGAATGCAAATTTGAATATGATTCTCATGTAGCGGGAGCAGAATTTGATATGAATGTATATATGTTTGATTTTATATCAAGAAATTATAAAAGGGATTGTCCTACATTTTCTCATGACGGGGAATGGTTTAGAAAAAGCTTTTTTATTCAAGTTTCGCCCGGGTTGTTTGGAGCATATAGATCTGTTAAGAATTCAGTTGACAACATAGATGACATGCATATTGCAGGTAAATTTGATTTTGGTTTTGGACTGGATATGAAAATCACCGATCATTTAATAGTTGCTCCTGTTATTAAATATGGTTTATATATAGGTGAAAAATGGACAGGATTTTCAGAATTTCATGCTGAAAGATCATATAATGATATTACACAGGGAAATTATGTAAATTTGGTTTTAAATTTTTATTTGAAATAATTATGAAAAGAAAAGATTTTAATAAAATGGCATTATTGGGAGCAGCTGCAGGCTTTGTATCCTGCAATGTTACTTCTGAAATCCAACATTCGGATAAAACAGAAAAAATCAGGAATAAGGAACATATCCAAAAGAAGCCTTTGATAAAACCTGAAAAATTAAAAGAAGGTGATACTATTGGTTTAATCGCTCCGGGTAGTCCGTTTTCTGCAGAAGCTTATGAAAGAGCATTAACAAATATTACCCAATTGGGTTTTAAATATAAAAATGCTAAAAATCTTTTTCTAAAATACGGATATTTGGCAGGAGATGATAAAAGTAGAATTGAGGATATACATCAAATGTTTGCAGATCCTGAAGTTGATGCTATATGGTGCGTTAGAGGTGGGTATGGCACAACAAGATTATTGTATGATTTGGATTATGAGCTAATACAAAATAATCCTAAAATTTTGCTGGGATATAGCGATATTACAGCATTGTTGCAGGCAATCCATAAGATGACGGGCTTGGTGACATTTCACGGTCCGGTTGCTTCTACGGAAATGACGGATTATATAGAAGAAAGCTTTCGTTCTGTTTTGATGAGTACGGAGAAAAACATCAAACTTAATAATAAAATATCAGAGAGTGATTCTGACGAATTTAAACCTGAAATAATAGTTAACGGTCACATGAAAGGACAGTTGGCAGGAGGTAATTTGTCTTTGTTGTCTGCTATGGCAGGCACTTCATATCAATTGGATGCAACCGATAAATTGATTTTTATTGAAGATATTGGGGAAAAACCGTATAGAATAGACAGGATGTTGACTCAATTGCGTCAAACTGCCAATTTAAAAGAAGCAAATGGTATAATTCTTGGAGTATTTAATGATTGTAATGCTAAACCTGACGAAAAAAATACTTTAAGTCTTAAGGAAACTTTAATTGATAGATTGGGTTATCTGGATATTCCTGTTTTTTACGGGTTTTCATTTGGGCATATTGATGAAATGTGTACAATACCTGTTGGCATTGAAGGTGCATTCGTAATGAATAAACAAGAGTTGGTTTTGTTTGAAAATGCAGTGGTTTAAATTTAAAGTCGCTGTTGAGATAAAACTATTTTGAATTATATTAAAATACTTAAATATGAAATTATCATCTAAGATTTATGACTTGGAATTGAAGCATACTTTTGCAATTTCACGCGGTGCACACGATATACAACGTACTTTGATCGTGAAATTGGAGCAGGATGGCAAAGTGGGATATGGTGAAGCTGTTGAAGATCCTTACTATGGTTTTACTGTTGAAGGAATGCAGGAAAAACTGGAAGAATTGAGACCTGTTATTGAAAATTATCATCTTGAAAACCCGGAAGATTTTTGGGATATGCTCAATAAAGAATTGGACGATCAAAGATTTTTACATTGCGCTATTGATATTGCAGCTAATGATTTATATGGAATATTGCAGGGGAAACCTTTATATGAAATTTGGGGATTGAAAACAGATAAGATTCCTATGACTAATTATACAATCGGTCTGGATAGTCTGGATGTGATGAAAGAAAAGCTTTTGGAATTTCCATGGCCTTTATATAAAGTTAAATTGGGAACTAAAAATGATATTGAAATAATCAGGGAATTGAGAAAAATCACGGATTCCGTTTTTAGGGTTGATGCCAATACAGGTTGGGGAGTAGAAGAAACAATCGAAAATTCAAAAGCACTGAAAGAGCTTGGAGTTGAATTTATAGAACAACCGATGCCTTATGATCGATGGGAAGATATGGAAATCGTTTATCAAAACAGTGTGTTGCCTTTGATGGCTGATGAGTCTTGCAGAACAGAAGAGGATGTTCCCAAATGTGTAAACAGGTTTACAGGTATCAATGTGAAATTGGTTAAAGCAGGTGGCATTACTCCTGCAAGGAGAATGTTGATTGAAGGGAAGAAACTGGGATTGAAAACCATGGTGGGATGTATGACGGAATCATCTGTCGGTATTGCAGCTGTAGGGCAATTGCTTCCATATCTGGATTATGTGGATATGGACGGGGCATTATTATTGAAAAACGATATCGGTTATGCTCATGATATTACAGATGGAGTGATTACATTATCCGGCAGACCCGGAACAGGTGTCGTGTTAAATGAACCGTTTTAATAAAGAATTGAATTGAGTTATTTAAATTTTACCGGAACAGCTTATTTAGGGTTACCTGAAAATTCAGCCTTTATGGATTTGATAAATAAAGGAATTAAAAAATACGGTATTAATTTCGGAGGCTCCAGGTTGAATAATGCTGTACCTGATATTTATGATAAAGCTGAAGATTTTTTTTCCAAAAAACTTTATTGTGAAGATACCCTGATTGCTTCTTCAGGTACGCTTACGGGTATTTTATTGGCAAATTACTTGAAAAAAGGCAATTTTGACATCTTTGTTTCCGAAGATCTTCACCCCGCTTTGAAATACAATTTTAGATCTTATTCATCTTTTGAAGAGCTTGAAGAATTGTTATCATCAATAAAAAATAAAAAAGAAAAAACACTGAATGCCGTTTTGTTGAATACCATAAATCCTGTTACTCTTAAAGCGATTGATGCAGATGTTCTGTCAAAATTCCATGATAGTGATAATATTGTTTTTGTTTTTGACGATTCCCATGGCATTGGAATTAATGGTAATAACAATTGGGGTATAGCAGAAATTGCAAAAGAAATTGGTTTGAAATTTATTGTTTTATCTTCACTGGCAAAAGCTTTTTCCATGGAAGGAGGAATTATTGCAGGAGAAAAAAGAATAATTGACAATATTAAAAAAGAATCGTTGTGGGGTGGGGCTTCTCCACCTCCTCCATTTTACTTTTTTGCTTTTATCAAAGGTGAAAATATATTTAAAGCTCAGCTACAAAAATTAAAAAGAAATATAAATTACTTTACAGATAAATTGAAAAATAAAAATGATTTCAAGTTTTTACCTGATTTTCCCGTTATTTTGAATACAGGGAAACCTGTGTATGATCACCTGCTTAAAAAAGAAATAAAAATTTCAGCATTTAGTTATCCTACAAAAAACGACCCTCTCACCGAGAGGATCGTTATTAATGCAAATCATTCATTTAATGATTTAGATCTTTTATTAAAATATATCTAAAATCCGGCTCCTCCTCCCATATTTTGAAGAGCATCCATACTCATTTCTTTATAACCTGTTTTGTCAAAGTCAAATACTGATTTATCAAAATCCTTTTTGAACTCTGTTGCTTTTGTAGTCATTGAAAATTGACCCGGTATGGAAACAGTATATTCTAAAGGAAATCCACCGATTTCAGAATTATCCATTCCCTGGGAAACGATACCATTCGTTTTGATATCTTCGGTTACCCAGAAAGTCATTGCTCCGTTGTTTTGATCAGGACTTTTTATTTCAACCAAATGAGTTTTATATCCCAATATTTCTTTTGTTTGGTCTTTATGATGAATATATTCAACATCCTTTTCTTTATTTTCTTTTTTCATTTTTTCTACCTCGTCTTTTGGCATTTTAACAAGGATCTTCCGTCCCATCATTTCCATATACATTTCGGAATTATTATCTTTATCCATAATTATTTTCATAGTACTCATTCCGCCCATACTGTTTATTTTTGTTAAAGCACGGTCTTTTTCAAAATATAATTTAGTAGTAGTGGCTTTGACCATGTCTTTAACCATTTTCATTTGTGGATCATCAGGATTATCCGCTTTGAAATCAGTGATTTCAAATTTCACATAACCTGAATCCTGTGCTAAAGTTTTATTAGTAAATAATGCTATAAATACCAATAAGATTAAAATTGTTTTTTTCATTTTAAAGATTTTAAAGTTAATTAGATTTAATGATCTTAAATGTTTTATAATTTCTTTCAGAGGATATTTTAATAAAATATACTCCATTTCTTAACATATTTAGTTTGATTTTATTATTTCCTTTGTATAATTTATTTTTTATTAACAATGAACCTACTGTATTATAAATGGAATAATTGATAGTTTTACCGGGATTATCGTTTATATCTATTATTATTTCATCTTCAAAAGGATTAGGATAAATATCTATTTTACTTTTTGAAAATGGATTTTTTGTACTTAAACCATTTTTTACCTTTAAATCGGTATTCCAAAATTCCAATCCTCCACGCTTTGTTCCTACAAGCATTTCCAAATATCCATCCCCGTCAATATCCGCCACAGCCGGTGCCGAATTACTTCCAACATCAATATCCATATATTCTTCATTTTCAGGATTCAAATTATCATAAACATGATTGGAAAAATCTTTGTATAAATTAATAAATCCGGCTTTATACCCTACAAATAAAAATTCGTCATCATCGTCTTTATATACTGACAAATGCGCATTTGAAATATTGGTGGAAAAATTGCTAAGAATTATTTTTCCAAAAAAAGGAGTGTTTGGAGCGGTAAAAGGATCATTAATAAAATCAGGATTGTCTTTTTCTCCTTTATTTTCATAATAAACAATGCTACCATAATACTCCAAAGGGGTATGATAATCATTGCCACATCCTACCAAAATATCCCCGAGTCCATCTTTGTTCATATCAAAAATCAATGGAGATGAATAGCTGAATATATTAATTCCCTTATAATCCATAATAGCTTGGTCAAATTTATACTCCTTGTTTTTACCTGCTATGTTTTTATAATATATTAATGTACCGTTATTATTTCCAATCAATAAATCATTATCACCGTCACCGTCAAGATCACCAAATGCCGGAACAAAATAATTAAGATCGAATTCACTACTTATTTTAGATGTATTCAAATAGTCATTGTCTTCCAATACAAAAGAGGGATTTGTTTGCGTACCGTTATTTCTGAAATAAATAAGTCTTGAAGCTTCTATCTTGGAGTTCCCGACTGCAGGTCCTGTCCCGATTACAATATCCATTAAACTGTCTGCATTGACATCTGTAAATACAGGAACCGAGTTTATTCCGAAATCGAGCATTTCATCAATCAAAAAATTGTTTCTAATATATTTGAATTTTACTGAATCACCTGTTCCTACATTTTTATAATAATGGACATTCTCTACATTTTGAGGTGGATTCAGCTCATCATATTCTGTATTTGGCGCTACGATTAAATCTTTTTTTCCATCCCGATCGATGTCTATGTAAAAAGCTGCAACAAAGACATCCAAATTGACAGGAATATCATATTGGGGAAAATCTCTTTCTTTTAAATTCATCCAGGCATTTGATTTGTTACCTCCATTTTTCATAAAAATCAAAGAATTGTAACCTACATCACCCAGTAACAAATCGTAATCCTGATCATTGTCAACATCTATCACCAAACTTGTAGACCCCGAATGCCTGTTGGACAATCCATCCCATTTTGCACATCTGTACGGATCATCGCTCAATAATATTTCTTCCGACTTTGGATGTTCGGCAAATCTTCCCCAGCATCTCCTTGTTTGGATCAATTTAAAACTATCAAGAGGTATATTATTTTCATTGCATATATTTTTAAACATACTCATACTTGTGCCATCTGTAAAGCTTAAAATGTCCATATCTCCATCAAAGTCAATGTCCTCAATTACAGGAATATCAGTATCATTGCAAATCACTCTAAGCGTTAATCCGTTATCATGTTTAGCTGATAAAACATTTTCATCAAAATATGGATTAATATGTTTTTTAAAATACAGTTTTCCATTTTCTCTAATCCCTTTATAGACAAATATCCCGTTTTTATCAAATGAAGTAAAAAGATCCTCTATCCCGTCTTGGTTATAATCTTTTAATACCATCCAGTTCTCAATTTCAGGAAAGATACTATTGTAAGAAGGAGCAAAATGATAGTTTGCAGGTATATTACCATCATTAAGAAAACACATAAGTTTATCTCCGACTCTCTCAAATACGATGAGATCTTTAAATCCGTCAAGATTTATATCCATCTCATTAAACTGAGGAGAATTCAAACCTCCTGTAAATGGATTGGTAAGAGTTTTTCCATCTATTGTGACCGGGCATGTGAATCCTGGTGAAACTTGGGCGATATTAAAATTAAGGAAAAGAAAGTAAGCAATTAATGAAAGAATGGTTTTCATGTGTTTAAATTTTTTTTAATAATAAGATGTAAAAAAATTCTGCACCCATCCGCTTGCCAAAGTATTTTGTACGTCGGACAGGTGGAACCGCTTCGTTCCCTGCTCGCCGTATAAACACTTTAGCAGGCGAGTCGCAAGAATTTCATTAATCATTCAATTGTGTACATTTTATAATTATTAAAATTCATACTCGTTTCATGACGTATTTATTTGTTATTAAGTAATATATAACTGCTCAGGTAAGATGGTTTTTCTCAGCCAAAATGATTCTATCTGAGTAGTTACAGTAACATAAACATCCAAAATTAAGCCAAATTTTAATTAAATTATAATAATATTGTTAAATATTGTGTTAATTATTCAGAAAATATTGCAAATAGTATTAATATATTTAATATTTTTGAATAAATTTTCGTTTTGTAACTACTCA
>JALVEG010000280.1 GCA_027031145.1 Saprospiraceae bacterium
CTCAAACTATAAAAAAAATCACAATATATAGAAAATGAGATATACATTTCAGTTGGACAATCCCGATTCATAGTGTAAGGGTAACGCTTTTACTTCCTTATTAAAAAGTCATCTTATTCAGCTTCAAAGATAAGCAATAATTTATGATTTTTTATTGATTTTTTTGCAAATATTTTTGACTGAAATAAAAAATATAGAAAAGTGTATTATTACGTTTCATTCTCGAACCGCCGGGTACAGCTTGTCCCCGAAAATCAGAGAAGAACTGTAGCGTCTATACTAAAGCTTCAGCGCATCTATTATTTTACAATAACAATTTTTTTAAAATGAGTCCCACAAAATTTAGATTGAATTTTTATCAAGTAAATATTACTTATTTGTTTTGATGATATAAATAAGTTTCCACCTTTAACTTGTTTTGACAGATTTAAATTCTTTCCTGATAAATCAAAAAATGAAAAACTTTCAGAAGACAGAACCTTTTTATTGTATTTGATAGTAAAGATACCAGATGATGGATTTGGATAAATTGCTATATTCTCGCAATCAGATTTTGAAGCAGCTGTTTTATCTTCAATACAAACATTTTTGATTCCGAAGCAATTATTTAATGTATCCGTCACTTGCAAAATATAACAACCTTTATTTATCAAACTGTCAAGATCCTTGGTTATAGCTTTAAAATTATTGGGCCCTGACCATTCAAAAATATAGTTTTTGTTTTTATTAGTTAAAATATGTATATAGCCAAGTGTATCATTCCGGATATCTCCAATGTCTTCAACTATTATGTTTATTTCATCCGGTTGTTCAATTACAAATGTATCTGTTACCGAACAATTGCTGGCATCTATAGTAGTACATATATACTCACCATTACAAAGAGAATCTATTATGGAAGTACTATCACCATTGCTCCATTTATAAACTACCGGAGCGACACTATTATTAACATCAAGTATTTTTATTGATCCATCGCAGTTATCAAAACAACTCATATTAGATTTTTGAATGTTCATTGTTAAAGACGGACAGACAAAAGAATCGATTGTTACCGAATCAACACTAAAACAGCCATTGGCATCAGTAACCGTAACATAATAAGTGCCTGATTTTAAATTTGAAATAAAGAATGAAGTATCACTGAAACTCCAATTACATGTAAAAGGTGGCTCTCCTTTATCAACATGAATTGATGCAGTTCCATCATTCATTTCAAAACCCGATTCATGCGTAGCATCTATATGAAAACCTGGATCATCATGGATTATGACAATTATAGAATCACTATCCTGGCATCTTCCCATATTACTTACATTTACTATATATGTTGTAGTCGAATCCGGTGTGGCAATTGGATTAGCGATAGTATCATTATCCAAAGTTAATGATTCAGACCATAAATAATTAGTTCCTCCGCTTGCATGTAGTTGAATGCTATCCCCTGAGCAAATTGAAACATCATTTCCTGCATTTGCTTCTACATTTTCAGTTGAAAAACTTTCTTCACTACAATTAAGAGCTTCATTTATTTTATTATAAGGCACTATGGTGACAAATATTTTGCTGTTACACAGGAAATCTGATGCAGGTTTATACATTGTAGTATTTCCAACATCAAAATTATCTAAAATATCTTTATGTCCGGATGATGTTCCTATATTAAGCTTATATCCGGTTGCATTTTGCACTTTGGACCATGAAAGCGATGATGTAATATCTACATCTATGGAATTATTTTCGGGATTAAGAAGTTTACTACATTGTAATGAACATTTTGGATCAACGCCATAATCTTTTATTGTCCAATTAAATTTTGTGATTATCTCATTTCTTGCATTTTTTCCTTTGCAATATTTACTTGAGCCTGCATGAAGTCTTACTCCATTCTTAAGCTCAAGTTTGCTCCACCCAATTAATAATGAATCATAATTCTCAGTTGATAATTTTGATTCGCTAAACATCCAATCCATCACAGCAACATTAGACACATCCCAGTTTCCGATATTCTGATTAAATGAACTTGCTCCATTGAACATACTATACATATTAGTGGTATTTTTTACATCCCATCCTCCGATATTCTGATTAAAAGATATCGCATTGCTAAACATGTCTGCCATATCAGTAGCTTTTGACACATCCCAACTACTAATATCCTGATTGAAAGACCTGGCGCCATAGAATATTCCCCCCATATTTCTCACATTAGATACATCCCAATCTCCGATATCTTGATTGAAAGAAGTGGCTAATCCAAACATAGCCCTCATGTTTCTTACATTAGAAACATCCCATTTACCGATATCCTGATTGAAAGAACTTGCTCCCCAGAACATGCCATGCATACTTTCTACTTGTGATACATCCCAATTACTAATGTCCTGATTGAAAGAACTTTTACCATGAAACATTAAGCTCATATCTTTTGTACTACTTACATCCCAGCCTTCAATGTTATGATTAAAAGCGAAAGCATCATAAAACAGAAGTCCCATATCGGTAACATTAGAAACATCCCATTTACTGATGTCCTGATTGAAAGATACAGCTTCGCAGAACATACCGCGTAAACTAGTTACATTAGAAACATCCCATCTACCAATATCCTGATTAAACGATGAATCCCTAAAAAACATGCCGTGCATATTAGTAACATTGCTAACATCCCAATTACCTATATCTTGATTAAACAAGTATGCATCATAAAACATAGCTGCCATGTTTCTTACATTAGAAACATCCCAGTTACCTATATCTTGATTAAAATGATAAGCGCCATAGAAAACAGATCGCATATTTTCTACTTTACTAACATCCCAATTGCTAATATCCTGATTAAAAGAATATGCATCATGAAACATTTCTTCTAAATCAGTTACTAAAGACAAATCAGGGGTATCAGATGCTTGACCTGCCAAATTATGACAATTGGTAAAAGCCCCTGACATTGAATGCCATTTTTGATTACCCCATTGGTCAATTGAAATTATTTTATTACTATTGTAATATTTTGAATGTCTAAAATATATCCTTGGAAATTTTCCGGTTATTGCTACCTGGTAATTACCCGCTTTAGTATATTTATGTGTTGCATCACCGGTATATCCTGAAATTTTAGTTCCGTCACCCCAATCTACAGAATACAGATAACTTTCTTCACTATAGGTCGGTATTATAATAGAGTCGTTATCAATAGAAATTTGCCATGTTGTTATAAATTCCTCTTGAGATATTGAATTCAGGCTGTATGAAAAGAAAATGATAATAATTAATATTTGATTATACATGAAAATAAAATTTAATCAATAAATATTGATAATAATTTAAAAGTAAAAAATATTTCATAATTAAATCCATACTTCATTTAAAATTTGGTAATTAATGCACCTCTCATAGTAGTTAGTGTTAATTGGTTAATCTATCAAAGAAATATTTTTCATATTAAAGGGATTTGTGGTGAAAGGTAACAGTCTAATGTTAAGAGGAGGACGAATCAATAGCAAGTCTTCCTTCTTATCTGTTGTTATCTGCCGGTATTGACACATTTCAATAAATAGTAAAATTTTTTAATGAACCAAAATCATTTGTCCACCAATAAATTGATTTCCTTCAAACAATGCTATCCAATAGGTTCCAACAGCTAAATCATAAATTGACCATGAATATTCATATGTAGATAGTTGTAGATTTTTAGACTGGAGTATATTTCCATTTGTTGTATATATTTCCATTTTATTAAAAGGAATATCTGATTTTATTTTAACAAAATTAATTATAGGATTTGGATAAAATAGTAATTTATTTTCTAATATAATATTACTATATGAATTTACAATATCAAATACTGAACTAATGGTATTTGTTTCAATAGGGAAATTATAATCAAAGAAAATTTTTGCAGAATTATTTAATACATCACCAATAACCAAATTGGATTTAGATTTAATTCGGAACAAAACATAGGCATCATTACTTGAATCTTCAAATGGCAGATTAATATCCTGAAAAATAAATGAAGCCATATTCCCGGCAACTTTCAACTGAACCGGATCAGATGCATCTACAATCTCGATCGTATTTATATCAAAACTTAACGTATCAATAATATCTTGAATGGTAATGTGTGCTGCCTCTGCTGTACCTGTATTTTCACACCTAATCAAATAGTGGACGTAATCACCAATAAGCCCATAGTCCAAAATTGAACCTTCCAAACACGTTTTATCATTAGGGTCAAATGAATTTCTTACTTCTCGTTCTAAATAAAATATATTGTTTCTATCATTATAATCTTGACATTCAGACTCAACTTGCACTTTATAATCTAGTTTTTCTTGTCCTTTCAATGGTGGATTATCCATTGGAGAATTCAATCTAAACCAAACAGAAAAACGAACTTCATCTAACCCCTTTATCGATGGAACTTCCCAAAAAATAATACCATTTTCTTGACTCAATGGTGGAAGATCAGAACTTATATATTGTTGGATATCAGGGTCGAAATTCATGGTCAATTGAACTGGTGTTGCAACTGTGCCCATATTTTTTATTATTATATCAAATTTTGTATCAAAACCTGGTGAAAATCGCTCCAAACCAAATAATTGAACACCTATATCACAAGCATCTTCTACATCAAAACAGAAAGAAACTGTTTGTATTTCATCATTGCTAACATAGATTTTCTTATTAAATTCTTCCTGACTCAATAAACTTTGACTATGTGCTTTTATTTCCAACTCTCCTTCATAAAAAACTATAATACTTGTTGGATTTTCATTTGAAGAAAAGATATTGGTAAAACCAGGTTTATCTAAAGTTACATCATATGCAACATATGGATAAGGATTATTTATCTTACAACTATCTTCATTACCATATTTCCAATAACTGTATGCTTCAACAATGGAAAATTTAGATGGAGGAGGTAAAGTACAGGTACTATCTACGGTGCATTTATCCAGACCAACCCATAAATTTGCATAAGATCTGTATAAATTATATAATGAAGGAACCACACAAATATAAGACAAATCCGGATTTCCTTCAAAATTCATAAATAAAGAGTCTTGATGTGTGAATATGGCTTTTAATTTATTGTAAGTTAAATTAAAATTACTTTGTCCTGGTACATCAGCCAAAATAAAATATTTCAGTTGATTATAGGCTAAATTACAGTCCAAGGATTTTATGCTTTGAGTACTAGAATATTCAAAAGTGGTCAATTTGTTGAACCTCAAATCTACTAACATTTTGGGATTTTGAGCAAACAAGTTAAATTTACTCAGCTTATTATTTGCTAAATTAAGAAATTGCAAATGACTTAAGTCCAGAGAATCCATATAAATGTTCTCCATTCCGGTATTAGTTATTGTAATCGATTTCAGCATATTTGATCCCGTCAAGTTAAGATCTATGTTTTTTAATTCCAACGATGAAGAAATAAAGACATCTCTAAGTTTTGGAACATTTTTCATTTCTATCCCTTTATTCCATCTAAAATGTACACGATCTAGCTTAGGCAAATTCTCAATATAAATAAAATCTCGATTATATTGAGATTCTATAAAAGTTAAGTTTGGACAATTTCGAACAAATGTGCATATATAGAAATCAAAATAAGATAGCTCTATCTTGTCTGAGTCAGAGATATTATCTAAAATTAAGGTATCTATATTTAGTGTTGAACAATTCAGTAAATCTTGCACTTTAAAGACCAACTGATCATTAAATTCCAATTTTTGTATACGATATAAATCAGGATTTATTAGTTTAGGAAGAGCTCGCATTTTTACATAACTAAAAGGCGCGTCTATTTTGAGTTTGTATAATTTTGTAACATTGGATAGCTGCAAATTTCTCAATGAATCACTTTTTATTACAATGGATTCAATTACATCATTGTTTTTAAGGATAAATGATCGTATTATACACGATGACAAAAAAATCTTGTTCAGATCGGGAAAATTGTTGACATCAAAATCTATATTATTATTACCAACACTTTTTATATTTTTTAATTTTGGAATATTTTGAATCTCAAATTGTTTAATATTATTAGAGTGAATATCAAGGTTTGTCAATTTGGGTAAATCCTTAATTACCAAATTCTGAATATCACCACTTTCAATTGTCAATTCATTTAAATTTGTAAGATCCTGAATTAGCACATATTCTGATTCTAAAATTAAATCACCAATTGAAACATTCTGAACATATTGGAGTTTATGACACAAAAGACTATCAACCTTACCTTGAATTCTAAATCTACGTAATTCAGGAAAATTGGATAAATCTAAAAATTCTGTCTTAACATTTAAAATACTTAATCCTTGCAGTAGAGGGAGCTGATCTATTTCCATATGCTCCAAATGATTTCCTCCTAATTGAATAGTTTGTGGGGCATTAAATACAATCATCGTACCAAAATAATTGGGAGAAAAAAAGTTATTAATTACACTGACATTAAAAATATTGCGTAATTCGAGGTATTCATTTACATCATCTTCAAGAACAGCAATTTCATGAAATAAAGAATCTATAATAAGTGTATCTAAATTGTAGCTGGTATTAAAGAATGTTGAATTAAATTTCTCAAGTTTAGCTGCATTGTGCAATATTAGTGTTTTCAAATCAGCATTATCGTCAATATATATGTGTGTTAATACATTATTGGTAGGAATTTCCAGTCTTTTAAGTGGGGTTTTACTAATATTCAAAGAATACAGTCTGTCCCAATTAGTTAAATTTAAGTTATTGATCTTAGTCTCTCTAATATTTAAGAGTTTTAGGGCTATTGAATCTCCTAATTCTAATATTTCTAAAGGATTTTTTGATATATTAAGTTTTTCAATATTTTGAAATGCCTGGATACCATTTAAATCCATTATTCCTTCATTTTCAAGATCAAGATTTTTTACTGCCAAAGCCTCAGATATAGAAATATAACCATCATTGTTAAAGTCAATATTACGTTCAAGCAGTGCAGAAAAAAAATTAGAATCTGGAATATTTACTACTTGACCACCAAGTTTAAGTGATATGAATGAAAAAATCATGAAAATAATAAAACGATAAGACAATAGACTATTGTACAATGAATTGCAGATAATATAAAGTGGTTTGTTTAATTTATGACTTATAATTTGTGAAAATTTATTTAAAACATAATTATACATAATAACTTTTTTTGTAATGTTTGTATCATTTAAGACTTTCTGTTTTTTTATTAAATGTATTTTGTCTACATTGACTCAACAAACTAGCACCTAACTCACCTATATCCTTAACAAATTTACATATTTATTCCGCATTTTCCAAAAGAATAATTGAATATCAGCACTTTTCAGCAATATCAATAACAATAGACTTTAAAAATAACTAATATTTAGAAACTGTAAATAGTGAGGCTAATGTATCATTTACTCATTTCAAAAAAGAATAATCACAATATCCGGAATATGAGATATACATTTTCCCAGCTAATAAATCTACATGGTCTATTCCTTTCTAATCTTTAAACATAAAATAAACTGCTAATATAATAAATACAAAAGCAATAAGATGGTTCCATTTAATAGTTTGATTTTTAAAAACCAATAATGTAAATAGACTGAATACCACTAATGTTATTACTTCTTGAATAACTTTTAATTGAACAAGAGAAAACGGTCCACCGTTACCATTGTAACCTATTCTATTTGCCGGTACTTGAAATATATATTCAAATAAAGCAATTCCCCAACTTATTAAAATAATTGCTATTAATCCTAATTTGTTAAACCATTTCCATTCAGCAAATTTCAAATGACCATACCAGGCAATAGTCATAAATGTATTTGATAATATCAATAATCCAATTGTTAAAAAACCTTTCATATTTTTTCTATTATTTCATTTTTTTCACTTGCAGGTAACTATGTTATATCTCGAACAAATTTATATATTTATTCCGCATTTTCCAAAACAATAATTGAATATCAGCACTTTTTAGCAATAACAATAATAATGGACTTCAATTTACAAACTTATCCAATCAGTTTTAGAATAAGTACCAGCCAGGGAAGAATAAAAATAAAGGAATCGAATCTGTCTAAGAAACCTCCGTGACCGGGCATAATATTTCCGGAGTCTTTGATTCCAACGGATCTTTTTATCTTGGATTCTGTCAGATCACCGAGAGTTCCCATGATCCAGACAATAACCGCCAGTATTATATAAAATACCATACTATTTTCTGTGTATATCAAAGAAATAATTATAGCAGCAATTATTGCAAAAATACCACCTCCTACAAATCCTTCAATGGTCTTAGCAGGTGAAACGGATGGCATCAATTTATGTTTTCCAAACATTGAACCTGTAAGATAAGCAAATGTATCATTGGTCCATATCAACAAAATCAGGATAAAAATAAGATTTGTATTTCCTTCTTCCTTCAATACCGTTTGGTGAAGGAGCACTATAGGAAGCCCGATATACAACATTGCCTGAATATAAACCATAATCCGGTTATCGGTCTCTATATATTTTTTTGAAAATAAATTATAGATTAAATACAAGTGATAAAATAATACCGCTACAAGAGAAACGGTGAAAAATAAATGCCTGAAAGGGCTCCAGAACTCATTTACTATCGTCAATTCAGAGCCAAAAAGAAAAGCGGCAACTATTAACAAATATAGATTCAATTGATCTCCTGCCTGCAATTTGATATATTCAAAAGCAGTAAGAAATGATACCAAAACTAAAAAAGCAAATACAGTCCAGTAGTTGAAATTCAGTAAAAAAATAACTATTACGCCAAAAATACCCGCTGTTACAGCCCTTGTATATAATTTTTTCTTATCTATCATCTATACTGTCTTTTTCTTCTACAATTAAATTATCTTCCTTAAACATTTGATACATTTTTTGACGAATCACAAATACTGCTATCAGAGACATCATTAAAATATAAATCGGAATTTTTTCAGTACTTTTAGTAGTTACCAGATCTTCCAAATTTTCCGAAGTAAAATATGCTGTTATAACCAATAATAAATTATTGATGAAATGAATGGCAATTGAAACCCAAATACTGGATGACCAATAATAAGCATAACCCAATATCAAACCAAGAAAAAATCTCGGCAGGAAGTCGTCAAATTCCATATGGAAAGCACTAAAAATAATTGCCGTCAGTATAATTGCCAGATCTTTCCTTTCAAAATATTTCAATAATTCTTTTTGGATACCGACTCTAAAAAACAGTTCTTCTCCAATAGCCGGTAAAAGAGCTACGAGAAATATATTTCTCAACAATTCCCACAGATTATTCATTTTCAAAATATCCATGGTTATCTTACTTATCATTTCACTTTCACCGGACATCCAGTCAGAAAAGAACATTTTCGAATTCAAATCTGCTGAAAACTGAATTAACGGATAGGAAAGAAAAAGTAGAAATATTGCGTATGTAAAATATGAATTTCGCTTTGGCATAACCAGCCCAATATCTGCAAACAGATTATTTTTATGAAATATCAACAGGAAAACTATTGCAGGAATTAAAACAGTCGCCAACAGGCTTACAAAAATGTAATTGTATAATCCTAATTTTTCGATTATTGTCATTGATGAATCGGCATCCAAACCATTCAAATCGGAAAGAGATACTCCTGTCAATAATGTTAAAATTATAAACCCTAAAATTTGGGAAAATATAATTAATGCCAATATTCTTAAAAATACTTTCAAATTGTTTAATTTTGAGCAAATTTAAAATTAATATTCAGATTTGAATAGAACTTGATTAAAAATATTCATTATGACCAAATTAAGTGTGAACATAAATAAAATAGCTCTGATCAGAAATGCCAGAGAAGGTAATTTGCCTGATATATTCAAAATTGCCCGGGATATTGAACATTTTGGTGCTGACGGGATCACAGTTCATCCGCGTCCCGATGAAAGACATATCAGATATTCGGATATCCCGATCCTGAAAAATTTGGTAACAATCGAATTTAATATCGAAGGATATCCAAGTGACAAATTTATGAAACTGGTAACTGATAATGTCCCTGATCAATGTACTCTTGTTCCTGATCCTCCGGATGTCTTAACTTCCAATACCG
>JALVEG010000281.1 GCA_027031145.1 Saprospiraceae bacterium
TTTGACATTTCTTTCACATCAAAATATCAAGCATTTTATTCTCTCTGTCGGGTACAAATATAAGGTGATCTATGATTATTTTGGAGAAAATTTCAACGGAATAAAAATATCTTATGCAATAGAAAATAAACCTTTAGGTACCGGAGGCGCCATTAAATTAGCATCTCAATTTGTGGAAAAAGAAGCATTTTGGGTAATCAATGGCGATACTTTTTTAGAAGTGGATTTAATGGACTTTTACAGTAAATGTCACAACAATGAAATCAGTCTTGCATTGGTTAAAATGAAGGGTTTTGACAGATACGGTGTTGTAGAAACAGATGATAAAAGGATAACGGCATTTAAAGAAAAACAATATCAAAAACAGGGTTTTATCAATGCAGGAATTTATCTTTTAACAAAAGAATTTATCAATAGTTTCACTCCTGAAAAACAAATATTCTCATTTGAAAAAGACATATTGGAGCAAATAATCAACAAAGTGAATATCGGATATTATAAAACAGATTCTACTTTTATTGATATCGGAATTCCTGAGGATTATTTTAAATCACAATACATTTTTTCAGATAATCTCAATAAGGAAAAATTGTTTTCTCTTGATCCGGATTGGACTGTTTTTCTTGACAGAGATGGTGTAATAAATCACCGGCGTCCCGGATCTTATGTTAAAAGCAAAATTGATTTTGAATTTATCGAAGGGGCTAAAAAAGCTATAAATAAGCTAAGTTCTCATTTTAAAAGAATAATAATCGTAACCAATCAGCAAGGGCTTGGAAAAGGATTGATGACTATCGAAGAATTAAAAAATGTCAATAAATACATGTTGGATGAGATAAAAAAAGCAGGAGGCAGAATTGATGGCATATATTTTTGTTCAAAGTTAGCAACAGAAAAACCAAACTGTCGCAAGCCCGAACCAGCTATGGCATATAATGCAAAAAAAGATTTTCCCGAAATAGATTTCAAAAAAAGTATAATTATCGGTGATTCGATTTCAGACATGCAATTTGGTAAAAATCTCGGGATGAAAACCGTTTTGATTCCAAATAAATCGGAAGAGAAATATCATTATCCCTCAATTGAAGTTGACTGGATAATTGACAGTTTAAGTGATATAATTTAAAAATACCCTGACTTTATTATTTCTATAAATAAATTTAAATTATTATAAATCAATTCCATAAATATAATATTATTTTCTTTGATTTAATATTATTTATTTTATTTAAAATAATATTTGGGTAATTCACTGAAAGTTAGTAATTTCAGCCCTTCATTTAAATCAACTTTTTTGTAAACAAATAAAACATAATAGATTATGGGCTTAGAAACAAAAAACATCAGGAACATTGTTTTGCTTGGGCATTCGGGAAGTGGCAAAACTTCCCTGGCAGAAGCTATGCTGTTTGAGGCAAAAGAATTAAGCAGACTTGGAAATATTGAAAGTAAATCCACAACATCCGATTTTACCAATATTGAAAAAGAAAAAGGTAATTCTATTTTCAGTACTTTGATGCATGCAAAATGGAAAGATTCCAAAATAAATATTATCGATACTCCCGGACTGGATGATTTTGTCGGTGAAGTTATCTCTTCAATGAAGGTTGCTGATACTGCGGCAGTTGTTCTAAATGGTACAAGTGGTGTGGAAGTAGGAACCGAATTGGTTTGGGAATATATAGAAAAATATGAAACACCTGCTTTTTTCGTAATAAATCATTTGGATCATGATAAATCCGATTATGAAAAGACTTTGGAACAAGCCAAAAGCAGGTTTGGCAATAAAGTTATCCCTTTACAATTTCCATATAATGAAGGAAACGGATTTAATAAAATCGTAGATGCTTTAAGAATGGTGATGTATGTTTTCCCTGAAGGAGGTGGAAAACCTGAAAAACAACCAATTCCTGATGATGTATTGGAAAAAGCTCAGGAAATGCACAATACAATTGTGGAAACAGCTGCTGAAGAAGATGAAGCTTTAATGGAAAAATTCTTTGATGAAGGAAGTCTTACTGAAGAGGAATTATCAGATGGATTGAAAAAAGCTTTGATAAATCAGGATTTTTTCCCTGTATTCATAGCTTCATCTAAACAAAATATGGGAGCAGGAAGGATCATGGGATTCATTAATGATATTGCTCCTTCACCTGCTGACAGAGCCCCTGCAAAACTTGAAGATGGAAATACTTTGGAATGCAAAAAAGATGGTCCTGCCGTAATGTTTATTTTCAAAACTATGTCTGAGCCCCAAGTTGGATTAGTATCATATTTCAAAGTTTACTCAGGGGTAATAAAGCCAGGACAAGACCTTATCAATCAAGAAAACAGAACGGTTGAAAGGTTGAACCAATTGTTTGTTTCCAATGGTAAAGCAAGGGAAAATGTTGATGAAATTATTGCAGGGGATATAGGTGTAACTGTAAAACTTAAAAATTCTCATACCAATAATACACTTACAGAGAAAGGAGTAGATTTTAAAATCGAAAAAATTCATTTTCCGGAACCTAGAGTAAGGGAAGCAATTATACCTCCCGGAAAAGCGGAAATGGAAAAATTGATGAAATCTTTGCATCAAATAGCAGAAGAAGATCCGACTTTGATAATAGAGCAAAATTCCACTTTGAAACAAACGATTATTCATGGTCAAGGACAATTGCATCTTGATATTATATCTTATAGAATAGAAAAGACACAGGGAATCTCTATGGAATTGACCAAACCAAAAGTACCATACAGAGAAACAATTACCAAAATGGCTCAGGGAAGTTACAGGCATAAGAAACAAACCGGTGGTGCAGGACAATTCGCTGAAGTTCATATGAGAATAGAACCTTTTATTGAAGGAATGCCAAATCCATCTGACCTGACAGTTAGAAATACAGAAGAAGAAGATCTGCCTTGGGGAGGAAAATTATCATTTTTATGGTGCATAGTCGGAGGATCTATTGATAAAAATTATTCAAGTGCAATCAAAAAAGGTATTTTACAAAAAATGGAAGAAGGTCCATTGACAGGTTCCAATGTTCAGGATAT
>JALVEG010000282.1 GCA_027031145.1 Saprospiraceae bacterium
CCCGGAGAATAGAGTATCGCCGGCAATGGAATATTTGCTCCCAACACACTGTAAACATTATGATTTCCAATATGATGGAAAATTGTATTTTTCAACTCATATTCTTCTTCAGCCTTTTTTTCATGATCTTCTTCAAAATGCTCAGCACGCTTCTCGTTTTTTTGAAATTTCTCACTTTCATTGTGATCTTGAGCATATAAACTAAACACTCCGAATACAAGGAAAAACAGTACCAATTTGATTGATTTATGCATAATTTTTGTGTTCTCGTTTTAATTTGGGCACAAAGATAAAACTAATTTTAATTTATAAAGAATATAATTTATTTTTTTGTTAAAAATATGGCTAATTCTTATTTTGTAACTACTCAGGTAGAATCATTTTGACTGAAAAAACACTTTTTTTTACCATATTTCAGCTATTTTTTTTTGACGTAGCTCCACTCCCGCCTTTTTGCGGGACAAGTTATGCCTTCAAAAAATAAGCTTCATCTGGCAAAAAATTGAATTTTTTCATTTCAAAAGCATCTACCTGAGTAGTTACCTTATTTTGATGTGCTTGTAATGCAAAATTAGCTTATGAAATGCACTATCTCTCACATTTACTATCATTTATTATCGGGTTATTTATATTAACCCACTCCCAATGGGACAGGTACCAAAGAAACAAGTCCCAACGTGATAAATATAGTGGCTTTGCCATTGCACATCTATCACGCATTTTATACAGTGTAGTTTAAATTGTTTAAACATTGATTTTAAAGGGGGAAATCAATATCCCCGATAGGGGATAAATCTGAATAGCCACCGGTAAAACCGGTGGTAAATGCATGAGGGAGATACAACTCCGAATGGAGTTGAATGTAATATATCGGTTGAAATATTTGAAATTCATAAGATTTGTTGAACACCTCTGGCGTTCATTTCCCTCTCACATTTACCCCGCATTTCATACGGGGCTATTCATATTAAACCACTTCGTGGTTTTGCCCTCTCTCATAAATCACGCATTTTATAAGGAAATGACAATATTGTCTTTCTATTGATTATATATGTAAAAGCGAAAAAATGAAATGCATCCGGGAATAGGTTTATTCAAGTTAATCATTGAACAAGGAATAAAGATTTCTTCTTCTTTAGACTAAATTCTTACTTTGCTTAGCACATTAAAATAGGATTTAGCTTTTGTTTTAAATCGGTTGAGGAGTTCTGATAAATAGATCAATAACAATAAAACTTAGGACTCACAAGCAGGAATAAATAGGGGATTATTATGAGAGATGCCCGCTAAAGAATGTGGAAGGTTTGCGATAGGGATGGTAGTGGAGACACAGTTTGAGTCTGATGCTGCGGGTTTGCACTGTGGCTGTCCCTGGCAAAATCCCGATTATTGGTTTTTGAGAAAAAGGCAATAATCGGGATATTGCCGGGACGGAACCCACGAACAGCCCGGTGCCGGCAGCAATTGCAATGCGCAGTGTGCCGGCAATCGCCCAAAAAAAAATAAATAGTTAAATTAAATAGCTTAAATATTAATTTTATGTTAATTTTGTGCTTTGTATCTATTTCAATCTGAGATGAATTTAAAAAAAGAGGATATTATTTTTATCATTAATCCAAATTCAGGAAAAAGAAAACCTGATGTATTGATAAATAAGATAAAAAAAATAGATAAGGAATTTGCAATTTATATTTCTCGAAGTTTAGATGATTTTAATAGATTCATTAAACAAAATATCAATAAATATAAGGTATTTGTAATTGCCGGAGGTGATGGCACGATAAATGAAACAGCAAAGCATCTTTTTGCCAGAAAAGATAAAGCGTTGGCGATCATTCCGTTAGGATCAGGAAATGGTTTTGCAAGAGAGATGGGGTTTCAAATTAAATTGGATGAATTAGTGGAATCTGTAATGCGGTGTGATACTTTTGACTGTGATGTGATAGAGATAAACAACAATAAATTTATCAATGTTGCCGGAATCGGTTTTGATGCCTGTGTGGCTCATATCTTTGACAAAAGAAAGAAAAGAGGACTGATGAATTATATTTTGGCTACCGTTGAATGCCTTCGTAAATTTAAAAATTTTGAAGCAACCCTGCAATTTGAAGATAAAGAGATCAATAAGAAATTCAGTATGATCACTTTTGCCAATACAAGGCAATTTGGCAATAATGCTTATATCGCTCCCAAAGCAATCCCGCATGATGGTAAACTTGATGTTGTGATGATAGAGCCCTTGCCATTCTTTCGATATCCCGGTCTAATCTATAATATGTTCAGAGGAAAGATAAAAGACTCAAAATATATAACACATAAGCAAATTAGTAAAGAACTTGTGTTGAATACTGATTTTGATCAGTTTCATCTGGACGGAGAACCTGTGTTTTTGAATGGTAATTCAAAAATAAAGATACATGAAAAATCTCTTCGTTTGGTGAAAACGGATAAATTGAAATTTAAGTAAAGAAAGTGTTTGGTTACCTGTCATCTGTCAGGTTTTTAGCTATATTTTGCAATATTATCCTGGCTGCCTTCATCGAAGCGACATTGTCTTTTATCAACAGATAATGCTTGGTGGTTTGCTTGAAAACAAAGCCTGATTTCCTGTTTTGATTTACGGTATTTAAAACATAATTGAAAATGTCGGAATCGTAATATGATGACTGCGGGTTGGAGATGAAAAACAATCGCATTTTGCGGGATTTTAATGAAAATCTCTCAAATCCAAGTTTCTTGCACATCCATTTGATCCTTAAACCTTCAAAAAGATTCTCTATTTGAACAGGAATCCTTCCGAATCTGTCTTTAAGAATGGATTTGAATTTTTCTATGCCTTCCTCATCGGTAATTCCGGATAATTGGGTATAGAGATTGAGCCGTTCCTGTATATCTTTAACATAAGATTCGGGAATAAGTATTTCAGCATCTACATCAATTTCAACATCCCTGACATAGATTTTTTCTTTTTTCAGTTCTGTTTTATATAAGTCTTTAAATTCGCTTTCTTTCAGTTCATGCATCGCTTCTTCAAGTATCTTCATATATGTTTCATATCCGATATCGGTGATAAAACCGCTTTGTTCTCCTCCCAGCAAATTGCCTGCTCCCCTGATATCCAAGTCTCTCATAGCTATATTGAAACCACTTCCCAGTTCATTGAATTCTTCCAGGGTTTTTAACCTTTTTCTGGCTTCAGTTGTCATAACAGATAAAGGTGGTGCCAATAAATAGCAAAAAGCTTTTCTGTTTGATCTTCCGACTCTGCCTCTTAGTTGATGCAGATCACTGAGGCCGAATTGATGTGCATTATTGATGAACATTGTATTTGCATTTGGAATATCAAGTCCTGTTTCGATAATATTGGTGCTGACCAAAACATCATATTTCCCGTCTACAAAATTTATTAAGGTTCGTTCCAGATCCTTGCTTTCCATTTGTCCGTGAGCCATGGCGATTCTGGCTTCAGGCACCCATCTTCTGATTATTTCCGTTATTTCAGGAAGATTTTTAACTCTGTTGTGTATAAAAAATACCTGTCCACCTCTTGCCAATTCGTAATTTATAGCATTAATTATCAGATCCTCATTGAATACGTTTCGTTCTGTGTGAATAGCCTGCCGGTTGGGTGGGGGAGTGTTGATAATGGACAGATCCCTTGATCCCATCAGAGAAAATTGCAAAGTTCGTGGAATTGGTGTTGCCGTAAGGGTTAAAGTATCAACATTTACTTTGAGTTTTCTCAACTTTTCTTTTGCTGCAACACCGAATTTCTGTTCTTCGTCCAAAACGAGTAAACCAAGATCTTTGAATTCAATTTTATTGCTCAATAAAGCATGAGTACCTATAATGATATCAATTTTTCCGGCTTTAAGGTCTTTGTAGATCTGTGTTTTTTGTTTAGTGGTCTTGAATCTGTTTATATAATTTATGGTGAC
>JALVEG010000283.1 GCA_027031145.1 Saprospiraceae bacterium
AATCTGTCTGAAAAAGTTTTATAATGTTGCAATGCCAAAATAGTGGTTGGAACCAAAATAGCAACCTGCTTTCCGGATAACACAGCTTTGAAAGCAGCACGCACTGCAATTTCAGTTTTACCGAATCCCACATCACCGCATATCAGCCGGTCCATTGGCATTGGTTTTTGCATATCTTCTTTTACTGCAATGGTTGCTTTTTCCTGATCAGGAGTATCTTCATAGATAAAAGAGGATTCCAATTCCAATTGCATATAATCATCTTCATTGAATTCAAATCCTTTTGATGCTTTTCTTTTTGCATACAAGGTGATCAATTCGCGGGCGATATCCTTGATCTTTCTTTTGGTTTTGGCTTTGAGTTTCTTCCATCTGTCCGAACCCAATTTATCGATAACAGGAACAGTTCCGTCCTTGCCTATAAATCTTGAGACTTTATGCATCGCATTGATGCTAACATAAAGTACATCATTATTTTTGTATATCAGTCGCATGGACTCCTGTCTATGTCCATTTACTTCGATCGTTTCCAAACCCATATATTTTCCAACACCATGATCGATATGGGTAACGAAATCTCCGACTTTCAACTCTTTAAGCATTTTCATGCTCAATGCTTTATCCCTGGAAAATCCTTTTCGAAGATTATATTTATGAAAGCGTTGAAATATCTGATGATCGGTGTAACAGGCTATTTTCAATTTATCATCAACAAAACCTTCTTTTATTGATTTAGGAACAGGGTGAAATGAAACTTTTGCATCAAGATCTTCAAAAATCTGATAAAACCGTTCTATTTGTCTTGTATTTGATGCGAAAATATAATTTTCATATCCCGATTTATTGTTTTGTTCAAGATTTTTGATCAACAATGAAAAGTTTTTATTGAAAGAAGCCTGTGGTCTCGAATGGAAAGTATATTCTTTAGCATCGCTATCATCATTTTTTTGATTGATATGAATATTTGTAAAGCCACTTATATTTTTTATAATATCTTTTGGATAAGAAAATGCTCTTTCCCTGAATATTTTTATCAGTTCTTCATCTGTTGAACTAACAGATTTTTCAAATTCTTCCAATTTCTTAAAACTTTGCAAAAGGTTATCTAGCAACAGAGTTTTATTTTCTATCCAGATGACAGATGATCTCGGAAGAAGATCGAATATTGAAGTTTTGTCTTTACTGTCAAATTTACTGTTGACATTTGGAATCAGGGATATTTTTTTTAATGTTTTTATTGATAATTGTGAAGTAGGATCAAAAAATCTTATGCTTTCCACTTCATCGTCAAACAATTCTATCCTGTATGGCCAGTCTGCTGCGTAACTGAAAATATCTATAATGCCTCCACGAATTGAAAATTGTCCGGGTTCATAAACATAGTCCACTCTTTTGAAGTCGAATTCTACCAGGATACTGATCGCAGTTTTGACATCCATTGTTTCACCTGATTCAAATTCAAGGCGGTGTTCTTCAAGTATTTCGGGTTTGATCACTTTTTCAAAAATAGCTTCTGGATATGAAATTATTATTTTTTGGGATAATGTTTCCCTTGATAATTTATTTATTACTTCAGTCCTTTCCTGAATATTATTATTGTTGAGTTCTTCAAAAAACATAGGTCTTTTAAAGGAGTCGGGAAGGAATGAAATATTTGTGCTATTAAAGATATTTTGAAGAGTATTCAGTGCATAAGCCGCATCTTCTTTGGAGTTGGAAATATAAAATTGCAAATTTTCAGATTCTTCGGTTAGTGCGGTCAGGGCAAAAAGATGCATATCACCGGAAAGTCCATTTAGATATATTTTTTCCGTTGTTGAACCGTTTATTTGGGTCAGGATCTGCTGTATTTGATTGTCGGAACGGTATCGCGCAATCAAATTTTCCAAATTACTCACGGTGCAAAGGTACATTATTTTTAATGTAAAAGAAAGTGAAGAAGGCGGATTTATTGCCTCGGGTTTAAATTATTCTATTTTTACCGATGGAGAAACTCTTGAAGAGCTAAAAAATAATATTAAAGAAGCCGTTCTATGTCACTTTGACGATGATGAGTCAAAGATAATAAGACTTCATTTAGTTAAAGAAGAAGTATTCTCAGTATGAAAATTCCCCGAAACATTTCCGGTAACAAATTAGCAAAACTCCTTGAAGTTTATGGTTATCGTATTACCAGTGCTCCAAGAATTAAATATATCCCCATAATAACCGATGCTATTTTTCTCTGAATATAGGAGCTCAAATAGGAGTTATGCCGTAGTATAATGACTGTTTGAGCAACGAAGAGTCAGGGAAAAAGAGCGAGTTTATATGAGGAGTTATTTTGTTCTTGGAGCACTAGGCAAGTAGGAAGTCACATGCGCTTAACCACATTTGAAAATGGACAACATCATATTACTATTCCCAACCATGATCCAATAAAAGTTGGCACTCTATCAGCAATATTGTTAAGGATATCTCAACATCATAATATCACAAAATCAGAATTGGTAGATCAATTATTTTAAGTAACTACCTTTTTTAACTTCTTTGATATCATCATTTATTAATAGAACTAAGTATTAAAATAAATAAATGATTATATTCGTATTATAATATTGTAAACATAAACTATTTTGAAAATAAATATAATCAATAATATAGTGATTGGGAAGAAACTTTTTCTTTTAATGATTTTCTTTATGATCTTTACAAGATCTCTTGAGCTATTCTCTCAAAACATAAGGACACCGGATAATAGAGATACCGGTATAGAAAATCCGGATCTACAAAATTTACAGGATGATTCGTTGGCTATAGAGGCCAAATTAGAGGCAGGAGCCTTTTATCTTGACAATATATTCGATAACATTCCTTTCAAAGATACTATTTTAGATGATTCTTTTCCTTATTTTGATCCGCTTGAAGTTGCGGGCAAAGATATTATAGATAAAGGATACATTGGATCAGGGGCAATGGAATTGGGGGAAATAAATATCCAGCCCGGTTTTGATTTTGGATATCATCAATATGATCTTTATGATAAAAATATGAACAATTTTAAATGGTACAATACCAATGTACCTTTTGCTTCATTGTTTTTTTCGCCGGGATCTGAAGTGGATGAATTTTGGACACAGGCAAAATTCGCAAAGGATTTTAAAGATGTTTCAGTTAATATTGATTATTCCAGAATGGTCAATGCAGGGAAATATCAGGGACAAAATATTAAACACAGTGACCTGAATGTTGGTTTCAGGAAAGGATCAAAGGACAGCAAGTACAATACTTTTTTCAATTTTATTTCAAATATTCATCAGGAAGAGGACAATGGTGGAGTGCAGGATACTTCATATTTAAGCAATAGCAATTATTCTATCAGGGAGGTGATCCCTGTCAATTTGAAAGATGCTGTAACCAGATTGCAGGATTATACTTTAGAGTTAAATGAGTATTACAGATTATCAGATGAGTTCCTTGGTGTAAAACCATATTTGCATGGTAAAATAGCAGGTTCCAACGGGTTTTATAAATTCTATGATGATGATGTGAGTTCACAAGGAGATTTTATGGTTTATGGTAGTTTGTTAGTTGATGAAATAGGCCTGAGAAATTATATTAAATACAATAAACTGGCATCTTCTTTTGGGCTTTGGACTGTGACAAAAGAAAACAATTATGCTCACTTTGGTTTGAATTATAATTTGATAGATTACAATATAGAACCCCTTGATGATAGTATTATCAATCAATTGAATATATATTTTAAGGGCAAATATGGGTTATTTGACAACAAATTGAATTTGAAATGGGATTCAAAATATTTTATGTATGATCTTGCAGGAGATTATTTGATGAATGCCGAATTAAATTATAAAAACAGTTTATTCTCGGTTACCGGTGGTGTTGAATTAAAAAAAGCAACTCCTCCTTTAAAATTTCAAATGCTTTATCTGACAAGGAAGGAGGTTTATAGCAATTCTTTTGATAAAACTGCCTCTGCCAGATATTTTGCAGGTTTAGATATAGATAAGCTCGGATTTTCAATGAATATGGAAGGAAGCACAATTCAAAATTATCTTTATTTTGATGAAAGTCTATTGCCTAAACAATTGAATGAACCGGTAAATCTGTTTAAATTGCATTTGAAGGAAAAAATAAAATATTCTATTTTCAATCTTGCTATACAAGGTAGTTTATATAAATCTAATTCAGATGCTATTCCTTTACCGAAATATACTTTAAAAACGAAATTTTTTATTTCTCCATATTTGTATGACAGGCATTTATTTATCAAAACCGGATTTGAGTTCAATTATTGGGACAAATATTACAATTACGGTTACAATCCGGCTATTTCCGGTTTTTATGCACAGAATACCATTACTCTTGATAATTTTATGCGACTGGACTATTTTTTAAGTGCAAAAGTCAAGAGCTTTTTGTTTTTTATCAGATTCAATAATATCTTGTTTCCTTTGGATAATAATGTTCAGTTTAAAGTGCCGGATCATCCTCAAAATGATCTGTTTTACAGGTTGGGAGTGAAGTGGACATTGTTAAATTAAGAGAAAGAGAAGGAGAAATGTTTTTTTGTGTTCTGTGTTTGTTGTTTAAAATTTTGAAATTTGGATGTTTGGAAGTTTGGAATGATGGAATACTACGATATTGTTTTTTTGTTTATTGTTCCTTGTTCTGTGTTTTTGAAGCGGGAATGAATTGACAAATTTATTTTACGGAAGGTATATTAGGCGGTTAAAAAAAAGCCTCGTTAGAGGCGATCCCGCAGTACAGGGATGGTAGCAAACAACAGATAAAAGCCGATATAAGCCCCGTTAGGGGCGATATTATGGTAGCAAATAATAGATAAAATACACTATAAGCCCCGTTAGGGGCGACATTATGGTAAAACGCAAAGCACATCCATAAACCCATTTTGGCGGTATTTATGTAGCGAAGCAAACAAAAATGGTGACAAAATGAAAAGATAGCTAAGAGATAAAGAGGATGGAATGATGTAATGATTGTTTTTCATGTAGACAAAAAACTGAAATGCACCCAAATATGTTTTAAAAAACTAAAAACTGTACGAATTTTGTATTTTTCCTTACATTTGTTCCAAAGTAATATGAAATGAAAAATAGACTATACACATTGACCGGTTTAATGATGTTATTGATATTTACAACATCTTGTTCTCAAAAGATAATAAAGGAAAATCCTTATGATCTGAAGTTGGTATCAACTATAGACGAATACAAGTTGGAGGAAATGAAAAATCCGAATAACGTTCTTGTTGACCTCGAAAAATATATTCCCGGAATAGTGCTTGATATCAGATATGCTACGAAAAACAATTTTACCGGACAAAAGTTATACAAGATTCCAAAAGCTTATGCAAGAAAACCTGTTGCAGATTCTCTTTTAAAAATACAAAATGAATTGAAAGAAAAGGGACTGGGATTAAAGATATACGATTCGTACAGACCTTATGCAGTTACTCTTAAGTTTTATCGTATTTACAGGGATACAAATTTTGTTGCGGCACCATGGAAAGGTTCTTCACACAATACCGGATGCGCAGTCGATCTTACATTGGTGGATATTAAAACCGGCAAAGAACTTCAAATGCCGACAGGATTTGATGATTTTACCATAAAAGCCTCCCATAGTTACATGGACTTGCCTGAAAAAGCACTTGTAAACAGAAAATTGTTGAAAGATATTATGATAAAACACGGTTTTGTACCTTATAGTCAGGAGTGGTGGCATTATCGATACAAGGATTCCAATAAATTCGGTTTACTTGATTTGAATTTTGAAGAAATTGAAAAAATAAAGGGGAAAATCTAAAGCATATTTCCTTTAAGACCTTTTGTTAATTGAAAAATATATCGAACTAATAATCAATAGTTGAATCAGGAAAAAGTGTAATATATTGCACTTTATAGGGTAAAAATCAACAAAGAATACTAAAAATGGCATAAAAAGTGCGATATATTGCACTATATTTTGGAATTAAAAAACAAAACGAAATTACTTGCAGTCATATCAGGAACGATTAAAACGATTGATGAAAAATTGAAAAAAAGAGATAGTTAATAATGTCATACGATAAAACATATAAAAATATACAAAATGTATTCGGTAGTGATCCTGAAATCATTTTGAAGAAATATAGTTATAAAATTGACAAAACAAGACTTATTTTGGATATAGGGATCGGACAAGGAAGAAATTCATTTTATTTGGCAGAAGAAGGATTTCAGGTAGAGGGAATAGATCCTTCCGGAGTGGCAATAGAAGAAGTAAACAAGATATCAAAAGAAAAAAACTTTAAAATAAACACTTATCATACGGGATTCAATGAATTTGAACCGGAAAATGCTCCTTATTCAGCCATACTTATTTTCGGATTGATACAGATATTGGAATGGGATTCTATATATAAATTAATTGATAAAATTAACCTTTGGACAGAAAAAGGAAGCATGATATTTATAACAGCATTTTCTACAAAAGATGCTTCTTATTTGAGTTATAGCAAAAAATGGAAGGAGGCAGGGAAAAATTCTTTTACTGATGGTCGTGGCAATTACAGAACTTTTCTCGCACCGAATGAAATAACGGGATTTTTCAAAGAGTACAATTTAATATATCACTGGGAAGGATTGGGGCCAAAACACAGACATGGCAATAGTCCGGTTGAACAGCATATGATGATAGAATTGGTTGTGGAGAAGAAGTGATTTGGGTTATGTGAGAAATGATTTTTTAATACATATCTTAGGAAAATGATTTATAATTGTGTAGATTTGTCTATGATAAAAGAGTTACTCATTATTATCCCTAAATTATTGAATTAAATTATAACAATGGCAGAATTCTTAACTACTAATGGGACTTCTTTTCATATTGAAAAAGTAATAATAGATGCTAAAAGAAAACTTGTGCTAGTTTCTCCTTATTTACAATTGTCAAAAACATTTTTTGAACGATTAAAAGATGCAGTAGATAGAGGTGTATTTATTAAAATAAT
>JALVEG010000284.1 GCA_027031145.1 Saprospiraceae bacterium
AAATAATGTTTGTGAATATCCAACTATTGATTATTTATCTTATACGGAAACAATCTGTAATACAGATCCTCCATTTCCTTTGACAGGTACGGCAAATGTACCTGCCGATGTAAAATTCTTTTACAATGGAGAAGAATATACGGAATTAGATCCGGCAGTTTTTGGGGTAGGGGATTTTGTTTTTGAAGCAATTATTTACCCGTTTGATACAAGTGAATGCCAAGCAAAAGAATTAACTCCTGTATTCCATGTTGAAGACTGTGGAGGAAATGTTACTCATCATAAGGAATTAACAGGAGTAGAACGTATCGGTGAAAATTATGAAGCAACATATCAGATTGTTGTTAATAACAATGGACAGGTTACTTCAAATTACGATCTGTTTGATGAAACCGGTTTTGATGATGATATTTCGATTTTATCAGTTAGCTATACAACAGATATTCCCGGTCAGTCAGGTGGTAACCTTAGTGGGACGGGACCTTGGCAGTTGGCGGACAATCAATCAATTTCAGGAGGGGAGACACAGATATATACTATTGTTGTGGTTGTTACCATGGACCTAAATTCACCGGTAACTCCTGGAGACGGAGTTTATACACCTTGCGGAACAAGTATTCCCGGCGATCCTGTTCCGGGAGAAGGATTGTATAATCAAAGTATGTTGGATGTTGATGATGATGGAATTATAGATGAATATAGTGAAGCTTGTGGAGATATACCGTTTATAACACATAATAAGGAAATTGAAAGTATTGTTAAATTAAGTCAGGGAAACTGGGAAGTTACTTATCATATTCAAGTGAAGAATTTAGGTGGTGAACCGGGACAATATAATTTAGTTGATGAACCGAGGTTTGATGATGATATTATTATTGAATATGCTTCGTTTACTTCCGATGCACCGGGAATATCAGGTGGTACCTTAACAGGATCCGGTCCATGGACTTTAGGAGAAGATGTAAATATTGATATTGGAGATGTTCACAATTATACAGTAACAGTTGGAGTCTCAATGGATTTGGATAGTCCGAATACACCTGGTGACGGGGTTTATACGAAATGTGGAGCCGAGCTTTGTGTTGATCCTCGTATAAGAGAAGGTTTATTGAATTATTCTTATCTTGATACAAATGATGACTGGATATATGATGAACAGGATCAGGCTTGTGGGGATTTACCAAATTTACATCATGAAAAAACATTTTTAAGCGTTGAACAGACCGGCACTCATACTTATGATGTTAAATATAGTATTGTTGTCGTAAATGATGGAGGAACTGAAAGTGATTATAGCTTGGAAGATGTGCCCGGATTTGACAATGATGTAGTGATATTAGGTGCTTCTTATACAAGTGATGCGCCTGGAAATAACGGACAAACTTTACCTTTAAACGGTGCTTGGAATCTTGCTTCAAATCAGAGTATCGGCGAAGGAGAACAACATAATTATCAGGTGACAGTACAAATTAAATTGGATCTAAGTAATGAAGTTCCGGGTGGTGACGGTATATACAATACTTGCGAATCGGGAAGTTCTACGTTTGGAGAAGGATTATTCAATCAAAGTAGATTGGATGTTAATGGAGACGGAACATGGGATGAGTATGGAGAAGCATGTGGTGATATACCATTTATTACTCATATTAAAACGGTAAAAAGTGCTCCTGTTAAATTATCGAACCGTACATTTAAAGTAGAGTATGAGATTGAAGTTCATAATTATGGAACTGCAAGTGGAACTTATTCTCTATTTGATGCTCCGGCATTTGATGATGATATTTCGATTTTATCAGTTAGCTATACCACAGATATTACCGGTCAGTCTGGTGGCAACCTAAGTGGTTCGGGACCATGGCAATTGGCTGATAATCAATCTATATCTGGAGGTGAAACTCAGATTTATACCATAGTTGTGATTATTACAATGGATTTGAATTCACCTGTGACTCCGGGAGATGGAATATATACAGCTTGTGGAACAAGTGTGTCCGGCGATCCTGTTCCGGGAGAAGGATTGTATAATCAAAGTAAATTGGATATCAATGACGATGGTACAATTGATGAATATAGCGAAGCATGCGGAGATATACCATTTATTACACACCAAAAAGAAATTGAGGATATAGTTAAGTTAAGTCCCGGTAATTGGGAAGTTACTTATCATATATATGTGAAAAATTTGGGTGGTGAGCCTGGAAAATACAATTTAGTTGATGAGCCCAGATTTGATGATGATGTTATAATTAATAATACTTCATATACTTCCAATGCTCCGGGTGTTTCAGGTGGTACTTTGACAGGTTATGGTCCATGGACATTGGGTGAAGATGTTAATATAGGCGTTGGAGAAATTCATGACTATGTGATCACAGTTGACGTTTCAATGGATCTGAATAGTCCGGATACACCTGGTGACGGAATATATACCAAGTGTAAAACGGAACTTTGTGGTGATCCCCGAATAAGAGAAGGTTTATTGAACATATCTTTCCTTGATATTGATGATGACTGGATATATGATGAGCAGGAACAGGCTTGTGGAGATTTTCCAGCCTTAAATCATGAAAAAACGCTGATGAGTATAGAACCGACCGGTGATTATACTTATGATGTTAAATACAATATTCTTGTTAATAACGATGGAGGAATAGAAAGTGAATATACTTTGGAAGACGATCCCGGATTTGATAATGATATAGTGATATTGGGTGCTTCTTATACAAGTAATGCAGTTGGAAATAGTGGACAGGACTTATCAACAAACGGACCATGGACACTTGCATCAAATCAGTTTATAGGAACAGGAGAACAACACAGCTATATTGTTACCGTACATGTGAAGTTAGACCTGAATAATGAAGTGCCTGGAGGAGATGGTATATATAATGCCTGTGATTCCGGAGATCCTGCTTCAGGAAAAGGATTGTTCAATCAAAGTAAATTGGATATTGATAGTGATGGCAGCTGGGATGAATATAGTGAAGCTTGTGGAGATCTTCCTTTTATAACACATACCAAATCTGTTAAAACCAATCCTGTCGGGTTGTGTTGTGGAAAGTATAAAGTGGAATATGAAATTAAAGTGTTTAATAAAGGAGGAACAAGTGGAACATACAATCTTGTAGATGCACCGGATTTTGATGATGATATCACAATTGTTTCTGCAAGTTATTCAACAGATATTGCAGGGGAATCAGGTGGAGATTTAAGTGGTTCGGGACCTTGGCAATTGGCAACTGATCAATTCATATCAAAAGGTGAAATTCATATCTATACAATATCAGTTGTTGTTACAATGAATTTGAGTTCACCTTTGACTACGGGAGATGGTGTATATACAGCATGTGATACCGATAATCCATCAGGAAAAGGATTGTTTAATCAAAGTAGATTGGATATTAATAATGATGGAATATTTGATGAGTATAGAGAAGTATGTGCAGATATACCGTTTATTACGCACGAAAAACAAATAGACGATATAGTTAAGTTGAGTCAGGGTAACTGGGAAGTAACTTATCATGTTTTTGTGAGAAATCTGGGAACAGAGCCGGGAATATACAATCTTGTAGATGATCCGGCATTTGATGATGATATCAAAATCGAATATGCTTCTTATGTTTCTGACGCACCTGATGTGACGGGAAGTTCATTAATCGGAAATGGACCATGGACATTAGGAGAAGATGTCAATATTGCTGCAGGACAAGTTCATGATTATGTGATTACGATAGGCGTTTCCATGGATCTCAACGATCCTGATACTCCGGGAGATGGAGTCTATTCAGGATGTGGAACAGGAATTTGTGAAGATCCTCAGAGAAGAGAAGGCTTGCTCAACAGATCATTTCTTGATACTAATGATGATTGGAAATTTGAAGAAACTGATCAGGCTTGCGGGGATTTGGAAATTGTTGATCTGGCTTTGACAATGCAATCTATTTACAGAGGTCCTTTTGATGATGGAGATTTGGCTTATTTTGCTATTGATATTTACAATCAGGGAAATATTACCATGGATAGTATTGATATTATCAATTATATGCCTCGTGGATTTGGATGGATTGATAATATAAATCAGGGTTGGAATTATGATGGTACTAACAGCCGCTATACATTAACAGATCCTATATTACCAGGAGAATCGGAAACTGTATATGTTATTTATACAGTTAATAATGATGTTGAATTTAATGCTGATGATTTTATTATCTATGCTGAAATTACCGGAATGAAAGATGAATATGGAGTGGATCGCAGCACTGAAGATATCGATAGTGATCCGGGTAGCAATTCTGCTGCTGAACTTAGTGTGAAACCTGATGATCCTGATGACAATAATATTTTTGGCAAAGGTAGCGCTTATAATGAAGATGAAGATGATCATGATCCTGCTAAAGTTTATATAAACAATATTGCAGCATTAGGTAATTATGTTTGGGAAGATAAAAATGGAGATGGAATACAGGATTCCAATGAAAACGGAATAAACGGAATAATTGTTACTTTGTTTGATTATACAGGTCTTCCCGTTGCTTCTACAGTGACAGGGGTCAATCAGAATACAGGAGAAGACGGGTTCTATGAATTTTTAAATCTGTTACCCGGATTTTATTATGTATGTTTCAATAAAGGTACTTTTGATTCATTTTCACCTAAACAAACCGGAGGAAATTCCACTATTGATAGTGATGCAGATCCGGTTACAGGTTGTACTGAAATGGTATTTTTAACTCCGGGTTTCTATGATAATTCAATTGATGCTGGTCTGTTTAACAATGCAGGTATTGGAGATTTTGTGTGGATAGATAATAATAATAACGGAATCCAGGATCCTGATGAAGCAGGTATAAATGATATTCCGGTTAAGTTGTATGAAGATTTTGATGAAGATGGAATTCCTGATGGGGACTTTATAGCTTCTCAGCTTACAAGTACCTACAATGGTAAAGATGGATATTATAGATTTGACGATCTTTTACCGGGTAATTATATTGTAGAATTTGTAAATAATGCAGGTTATGATATTACAATTATGAATGCAGGAAATGATGATGCACTGGATAGTGATGTGAATCCCGCAACAGGATTGACGGATAATGTTAGCTTGATTTCCGGTCAATTCAATTCTACAGTTGATGCAGGATATTTTTACTCCGCCGGTGTAGGAGATTATGTATGGTATGATAAAGACGGAGATGGAATTCAGGAATCGAATGAAGATTGTTTTAACAATGTTAAAGTAACACTGTACAGGGTTGAGTTAAATACAAAACTTGATACTATCAAAGTGGACAGTACTGTTAGTCATGAGGTTATTCAGGGTGGAGTGATTAAATGCGGTTACTATAAATTTGATAAATTGAAACCGGGTAATTACTTTATGGTATTTGAAAATCCTGATGATAAAGTATATACAGCATCTCCTAAAGGAAAATTGTTTAATAAGGAAAAAGACAGTGATATTAATCCTGATGGTAAGACTGATATGTTTAGCTTATTGCCAGGAGAAAATAATAATTCAATTGATGCAGGATTCTATAAAGGAGGTTGTGTTGAAGGCTATGTATGGGACGAACATGATTATGGTGATCCTGTAAATAAACAGGACGTAAGAGATCCTTCGGATATAGTTGTACCGGATATTTTAGTTGAATTATATATTGAAAAACAAGATAACGATTCTTTGGTAAGATCAACTTATACAGATGAAAACGGGCATTACAGCTTTGATAATATCGAAATCGGATCATACCATTCAGTAGTATATGTAGATTCATTGATGGTGGTTAAAACCGATGTCGGTGATGATGATTCTGTTGACAATGATTTTTATCTAAGTGAAATTTCCGGCTTGAAACGCTCAAATTCTTTTTCTGTATTGGCATATGATGCTTACGGATGTATCGAACATGTAGATGCAGGTTTGTATTATCCTACTTTGCCGATAGTTTTACTAAACTTTGATGCTAAATGGAATGATAATGATAAAGTTGTAGATATACAATGGGATGTTGAAAGCGAGATCAATTTTGATTATTATTTGTTGGAGAGGAGAAGCGAACTGGAAAAAGAATTCACTGTGTTGAAAAAAGTTTATGGAAAAGAAGGACGTGGAGAGAAGAGTTATTTTGTTACAGATGCAAAAGTAAACGGAGGAATCACTTATTATTACAGATTGAGATCTGTTGATTTGGATGGTTCAATGCAGTTGAGTGATATAAGGAATGTTTTAATTCCTCAAAATGGATTTAATGTTAAAGCTTATCCAAATCCGGCTAAAGATAAATTGGATATTTTTATTAACGGAATAGAAAAAGATGTTAGAATAAAAATATTTGATGAAATGGGCAGACAGGCTATGCAGGATCTATCTATAAAAGATAGCAGCAGATCAAATGAAAAAGTTGAATTGGATATAAGTAATTTGCCTCAGGGACAATACTATATAAAAGTAATTTCAGGGCAAAATGTTAAATTGTTGAAAATCATTCATTTTGATTGATGAATAGGTTGCGTTTCATTTTTTCGCATAGCGGGTTGGGTTCTCCTTTATTTATCCCTTTGGGAGGAGTTAGAGGCGAGTTATGGTAAAAACGAAAAAATGAAATACACCTGATAAATAGTATCAATTATATGTAATCAAATTCATTAAGTAAATATATTTTGATTATTATTTAAGAAATGCCGGATAATTAGATTTATCCGGCATATTCTTTTTATTTAATGACAGAGCTGTAGATCAGGGTTTTTTAAATATAGTTTTATTTTATTTTCTCCCACTCGTACCCGATTATATTTCTTTTTTCACGGCTAAATTCAATGCCGATAAGGTAAATATTGTCAAAGTCCTGATATTTTTCAAAATATCTTTTCTCTTTGATTTGCCTTAGGGCATTGCCGGTAGCTTTTTCGGTTAGCTTAAATTCAAAAATAAACACCTTGTCTTCGAGTTTGGCCGACAAATCCATTCTGCCGAGATTGGTGATATCTTCAGGTATAATATCCAAACCGATACTTGCAAGGTACGCATATACAACACTTCCATAATATCCCTCATACTCAAATAGTTTACTATTGATGAAATTGGTATATGAAATGGAAGCAAACACAGTAAAAAGAGCATCTCTGAAACCGTCCAAATCAGGTTTGTCAAGCATATTATAAATTTTGTCCTGATACTTCAATTTTTCCGTTACTTGTCCGGTAAGATAGTTAATAAAAAGGTTGTTAAGCGATGTTTGAACTTCTTTGTTAGGCGTTTTCAATTTATATTTAATGCTAAATCCTGTGGGTATTTTTTCGGTAATTGTCAAATATCCCGTTTGCCAAAGCAATGCAACCAATTCTATTCTTTCAACATCAAAAGTATTGAGAATTTCTTTACTGGCAATAAAATTTTCCAATTCAGGAATATAATAATTCCGGGTTTTTAGCATATCTATAAGAAATGAAGGATTACCTGTTTCCCACCAATAGTTACTAAATTCAAATTTATTGGAAATGAAAAGCAAAATATCAAACGGATTATAGACTTTGTCTCCAAAATAATTGTAACCATTGTACCATAGTTTTACTTTGTCCATATCTGCACCCTGCAAATGTTCGCTAAATACCGTCAATAAGTCATTGTGAGTATAACCGCATATATTGCCGTAATCCGGATGTAAAGTGATATCTTCAAGATTATTCAATCCGCTAAACAGGTTCATCTTAGAGAATTTGCTTACTCCGGTGATAAATACAAATTGGATATAAGCATCATTATCTTTGATGATGCCATAAAAGTCTTTCATCGCATCCCTCATCTGACGGGCTACATCCTTGTCGGTAATATTATCAAGGATAGGTTTGTCGTATTCATCTATAAGAATAACTACTTTTTGATTGTATTTTTTATATGATTCTTTTATTATATATTTAAAACAATCTTTTACATTTAGAGATTTTTTACATTCAATAACCAAATCTTCTTCTATATCCCCTAAAATACTTTTTAGTTGATGTTGTAATTTTTCAATTGTTTTTATTACACCTGATCCCAAACTTACTCTCAACACCGGATATTTCACCTCCCAATCCCATTTGTCATAAATATACAATCCTTTGAAAAGCTCTTTATTCCCTTCAAAAATTTCTTTGAGTGTATCCAAAAACAAGCTTTTTCCAAATCGACGCGGACGGGAAAGGAAGTAATATCTTCCGTTATTTATCAAATTATAAGCTATTTTTGTTTTGTCAACATAAACAAACCCTTCTTTGATAATATCTGAAAATGTCTGTATTCCGATAGGTAGTTTTTTCATATTCCGGCTTTTTAAATGCTAAGATACGAAAAAAAACTTATTTACATAAAAGAGGAGAAACAGTGGGTGCATTTCATTTTTTCGCATAGCGGGTTGGGTTCTCCTTTATTTATCCCTTTGGGAGGAGTTAGAGGCGAGTTATGGAAAAAACGAAAAAATGAAATGCACCTGAAACAGAGGTGTATTTAATTTTTTGTGAATTATACCTGTATTTTTGTGGATATAAGAACAAGAAAATTATTGATTTTTAAGTTTTTTTTAAAAAAAATCAAAAAACATATTAAAAATTTGTTTAATGTATGATTTTATTGTAGCTTTGCGTTTATGAAGTAGAGTATCTGTATTGAAGCTGCTTTATTTTGTCTAAATACCAACCTGTTAAATACTAATGTTGATTTCTTAAGTTAAGTGATAAATACAAAAATCAAGATGAAGCATTGGTAGTTTTATACTGATAAATTCGATTAAAAATATATTTCAAGTCACAACTGTCTGGTTTTAATTGAAAAAAATGGAAGTGATATTACTGATTGTTTTTAATAAATATTTTTGACTATAGTAAGACTATCAGTGCGTAATAAAATAATTTATTAATAAATTTTTTAAGATGAAAAGAATATACTCTTTACTAACAACTGTTGCAGTTATAATTATTGTTACTGCAAATATCAATGCTCAAATTAGTGGTACGGTATTTAGAGATCTGCCTGTAACAGGTACAAGTCAAAATGTTTATGGTGTAAAAGAGGCTAATGAATCCGGTGTGGAAGGAGTTACCGTGACTGTATATCCGGGAGGAACATCTACTACTACTGCTGCAGACGGGACATATTCTATTTCCGCTACAGGGGCAGTAAGAATTGAATTTAGCGGTTGGCCTTCATATTTAAAGGAAAGTGCTGATGGTGGAGGAGTGAATTCATCGGTTCAATTTGTAGTAGCGCCTTCGAGTAATATAAATTTTGGATTGTATAATCCTGCGGATTTCAGTCAAGTTAATCCTCGAATTTCAACTTCTGTATTATATGAAGGTGAATATACAGGTGCTGCAAATGGTAAATATGGGCATTTATCAGTGCCGATTGAAGCTACCGGACATCATTTTCAGTCTAATGGTAATCCTACCGGTGCTTTTCAAGGTACTACAATTGCAAATTTCGGGCAGATAGGTAGTACTTATGGATTGGCTTATCAAGTAACAAAAAAAATATTATATCTTGGTGCATATCAAAAAAGGTTTTCCGGATATGGTTCAAATGGGCCCGATGCGATATATATGTTGGATGTAATCAATAACACTGTTGTAGGAGTTATAGAATTAGATGTTTTAACGGGAGTAAACGGGTCTACAGGTATGGATCCACATGATTTTACGACAACTTCTAATGGTGAGATATTGGATTTAGGTGTAAATAATTCAAGTTTTGATGGTGTTGGTAAAATAGGGTTTGGTGATATTGAGATATCAGAAGACTATAATACGCTGTTTGCCGTTAATTTGTATGATAGAAAAATATATGTAATTGATATTTCGGATGGAAATGTAGCTTCAGCAAGCATACTTCAAATATGGGATGCCCCGTCTCCATGTGGAGGAGGTACAGTTTCACGTCCGTTTGCTCTGGGGGTAAAAGATGGCAAACTATTTTTGGGATTAACTTGTGAAGATGCTTCAAATGCTTATGTCTATTCAACGGATATAGATATTACAAATTCGGCACCTGTTTTTAATATGGAATTAACAATTCCATTAAATTATACACGCCAACCAATATTGGATTCAGGTACATATGGTGGTTCGGGTCCTGACGATATGTGGCATGCATGGGTAAATGACCCTACTACTATTTCACCTCTACCTGAAACAAATTCAAGTCATGAGATATGGTATCCGCAACCAATGTTCACAGATATAGAATTTGATGCCAAAGGTTTAATTCTTGGTTTTAGGGACAGATTTGGAGATCAAACTGGAACAAATTTGCCTTTATATATGAATTCTGGACTGAAATGGGGAACAGCCGGAGGAGATATTATTAGAGCTTGTGGGACACCGGGTTCTTATAGTTTGGAAAGTGGAGTTTTAGGAGGAGGAGTTTGTGATGCTAGTACAGGGAAAAACAATTCAGGAGTAAATGGTTATGAATTTTATGCATGGGACGTATGGGCTTTAGATGGTTCTCCTAATCCAAATGGGAATGGAGGAAATAGCGGTTTTCACTGGGAGACAACCCAAGGAGGATTAGTTCAATTGCAAGGAAGTGAAGATGTGGTTACAACTGATATGGATCCACAGAGTGATTATAGTGGTGGAGTTTTAAGATTAAGAAATGATGGAATAAGAGTTGGAGGTGGTAATCATAGTTTTTATACATTATATGAAACAGGAAATTATGGTGGAGGAGGTTCTCCTGATGCTTTGACATATGGAAAGGCAAATGGTTTGGGGGATTTAGAGCTTTTATCTGATCCTGCCCCGATAGAAATTGGTAATTTGGTTTGGGAAGATACAGATGGAGATGGAGTCCAAGATCCGGGTGAGCTTGGAATATCCGGAGTGACAGTAGAACTTAAACAAGGAGGTACGACGATAGCTACAGCAATAACTGATGCCAATGGAAATTATATTTTTAGTAATGA
>JALVEG010000285.1 GCA_027031145.1 Saprospiraceae bacterium
TGATATACCGGTAACCCGGGGATTGGAAGAATCGACCGGATTGTTTAAAGAAGTGGATAAAGAAATAGAACTAACTCCCATTTTGGAGGAAAATATGAAAATTCCACCACTTAAATACGATGTTGGTGATGATGTGATGTCTCAATTACCTTCATTACAGGGAGGGATAATAGTTTCATTGATAAAAAGTATGAAGATTATTGATGAGCATAAAAAAAATCCACAAACTGAAGATTGGATCAAAGCTACTGAGATATTTGATACATTACTATAAACAAATATTGTTTGAAGACAGAAAAGCCGGGAAGTTTTTTCCGGCTTTTTTTATTTCAAAAGAACTTTACCTGAGTACAAAAAGAATAATAAGTTATATGTTTACGTTATTATTAAATATTTAGAGTTCTAATAATAATATTTTATTTACTTTTGGGTTTCAAAAGGATTTTTAGTTTGTAATGAAGAAAATACATATTAAAAAAATAATTAATGTAATTTTGTTTCTGGTATTTATTTTGCAGGGGCATTTATTGTTGTCGCAAACAGATATTCCTACCGATACTATTCAGATAGATAGTGCTGAAGCGGAAAAATTAGGTCTTTTCAACAAAGAAAACCGCCAAACTTTTAAACTGCTTTTTTCAGGAAAACCGGCAAAAGCTGCGATGTTTTCGCTTTTCTTACCGGGAGCAGGGCAAGCATTTAATGGAAGGTATTGGAAGATGCCCATTGTCTGGGGATTAATCGGTTATTTTGGATACAGTGCTTTTAAAGCAAATAGAGATTATGAGGAAATCGATCAGGCTTACAGATGTATGTTGGAAAATGAAGGATGTTCTTATAAAGGAATTACAGATCCGGGGCAATTAAGGCCTTATCGTGATAATGCAAGGAGTTATAAAGAGAGAATGTGGGTAACATTTTCAATAGTATATCTTGTACAGGCAATAGAAGCGTATATTGACAGTCATCTTATTGATTTTGATCTTAGCAAAGATTTGTCTGTTAAATCCGGATATGGTAAAAACGGTTTCAGCTTTGGATTCAAATACAATCTAAACGGTAATAAGAAGAGGGATTTTGGAAAATATAGAATCGTAACTACTCAGGTAGAATCATTTTGATTGAAAAAATTTCACCACCAATAAAAAACGAGATTATGAGTACTTATGAAATGATAGCGGAAAAATATAAAAAACAAGGTATCGAACAAGGTATCGAAAAGGCTATTGAGAAGAATATATTAAGAATGTACAAAAAACAATTTGATATTTTGCATATAGCAGATATTTTGGATATATCAGAAGAGAAAGTTAGATATATTTTGTCAAAGCATAATTTGCTATAATCGTATCTGCATAAGTTCAGTCATATTTATAGAAAAAAACATTTATCTGATTTAATAACGTTTGTTTTATTTGTTATTTTGTTTTAGCCACTTTTACTACTTAAATTTTTCTTAAAAAAGCACTAAGAAAATTTGTAATAGTGCCTTCATATTTGACTTATGGGTGAAATCTCACATTATTAGGAATAATTTTCCTTTCAAAAGCATCTTCCCTGAGTGGTTTCATGTCAGGTAAAAGACCAAAAGAAATATTTTTTTTAATTTTTGCAGCATTTCTATTTAGTTTTTCATCTTTATTAAAAATAATTTATAATTTTACTTCTAATCCCATTTTTTATAAATGCTCAGCAGGAATGTACCTGAAAGGAAACAATTCTTTTCAATCGGAATAATTCTACCTGAGTAGTTACAAAAAAACTAATACTATTTTTTATCATTCATCATTAAATTCTGACGTATGAAACGGATACTTTTTATTTTTTTTATTGTTATCATTTCGATGCCATATCAGTCTTTTGGACAAAAATATGAGGACTATATCGGAGCAGGTCATAACAGGGACATTAAAGTCTATTCCAGTAGTAGCAAATTTGAACAGCCTACCGGTTTTGTTGCCAAACCTGAAAATACCATTAATGGTAAAGGTCTTGATGCTAAAATGATGGAAGCATCACGTTTTCTCAGCCAGGCATCATTGGGGGCAGATATGAAAACCATTGAAAAAGTAGCAAATATGGGAATTGAACAATGGATAAATGAACAAATGAATACTCTGGGAGAGAGTTATTTACAGAATGTTATAGATAATTTTGAAATTACAAATTATTGGGAATTGAGTCACGGGGCTGATTCTACTGATATATCGGAGAGGCCTGATTGGTCACATTTTATGTATGCCTGGTGGGAATATAATATGTTTAATGATGATTTGTTGAGACAAAGGGTGGCTACGGCTCTAAGTGAGATTTTGGTAATTTCTTTCAATTCGGATTTAGGAGGATTTGGAGATGCGGTGGCTTCGTATTTTGATATTTTATCCGAAAATGCTTTTGGCAATTATAAAGATATATTAACAAAAGTGTCTTATCATCCTGCTATGGGATATTATCTTAGTCATTTTAATAATCCTAAAACAATAGAAGAGGATAATATACATCCTGATGAAAACTATGCCAGGGAAGTGATGCAATTATTTTCTATTGGCCTGTATGAATTGAATAATGACGGTACGAGAAAAAAAGATGCAGATGGGAATTTTATTCCCACATATACAAATGATGATATTAAGGAGATGGCTAAAGTCTTTACAGGATTGGGACCGGGAGCTGTAGTCCCAAATCAATGGGTGGATGAACCGGATTTCGGATATGGAATTTGGGTTACCGATATGACGGTACCAATGAAAATGTATGAAGACTGGCATGAACAGGGAGAAAAACATATAGTAGGCGGATTCACAATTCCTGCAGGACAAACAGGAGATGAAGATATTTTAATGGCGATTGACCATTTGTTTAATCATCCAAATACAGGACCTTTTATTTGCAAGCAGTTAATACAAAGACTTGTTAAGTCAAATCCTACTCCTGCGTATGTTGACAGGGTAGCTTCCGTATTTAATGATAACGGAACCGGAGTCAGAGGAGATATGAAATCTGTTATTAAAGCTATTTTGCTTGATCCT
>JALVEG010000286.1 GCA_027031145.1 Saprospiraceae bacterium
AAAATGGGCAGTCAGAATCGGAGGTTGTTACAATTACAGAGACGGTCTTTATGATTGGATAATGATCAAAGATAATCATATCGATGCAGCCGGAGGTATTAAAAACGCTATAGACAGAGTTCAGAAATATTTAAAAGAAAAAAATCTGGATTTGGGTATAACCATAGAAGTCAGAAATCTTGTTGAACTGAATGAAGTGCTGGAAAAAGGAGGGGTGACAAGAATCATGCTTGACAATTTTGAATTGGCAATACTGAAAGAAGCTGTGTGTACTATCGACAAGAGATATGAAACCGAGGCATCCGGTGGAGTTTCCCTGCAAACCATAAGAGATATTGCAGAAACAGGAGTTGATTATATATCTGTCGGCGCATTAACTCATTCAGCGGGAATTTTGGACCTAAGTCTTAAAATCATAAAATAGTGTTTCTCTTTTACTCCAAGGCATATTCAACAGCACTAAAAGCATGAATTTCGGTAGTATCAAATACCGGTATCTCAACATCATTCTGTCTGATCAATAATGGTATTTCCGTACATCCTAATATTACCCCTTCTGCTCCTCGTTCCTGTAATGTTTTGATTATTCTTTTATATTCTTCCCTGGAGCCATCATTTATAATACCATGAACCAGTTCCTGATATATCACATTATGGATAATTTCCCTATCATCAATTTCCGGGATTATCACTTCTATACCATAATCAGACAAAATCGTTTTATAAAAATCTTTTTCCATCGTGAATTTAGTTCCAAGCAGAGCAACAGTATCAATTTTTTTCTCCAGAATTTTTTTTGTGGTAGCTTCTGCAATATGCAAAAAAGGAATAGAAGTATTTTTTTTGATCTCCTCACTACACAGATGCATTGTATTAGTACATAAAACGATGAAATCCGCTCCGGCTTTTTCCAACTGTTGTGCAGACTGAACCATTATTTTATTCAATTCATCCCAATCATCATCATGCTGCAATTTTTCGATCTCATCAAAATCAACAGAGACCATGATTGATTTTGCCGAATGAAATCCTCCAAGGATCTCTCCTGCCTTTTTATTTATCAATTCATAATAAACCTGAGATGATTCCCAACTCATTCCTCCGATCAAACCGATTGTTTTCATTATTTATAATTTTTAGAAATATTTATCACTTCTACATTAGAATGTTGCCACAATTTAAGGACTTTGTCCAAAAGAGATTTGCGAACAACCCAAATCATATCAAGATCATCTTTTTTTAATGCTGATTCTATTTCATTGAACCAGCCTTTACCTTTTAATTCCATCGGACCGATCTCGTCAATAATAAGTAGATTCGCTTTTTCTATTGCATCTTTAAGAGATTGTTGCCCAAATTCCAGTCCTGATTGTTTAAAATAATATTTACCAATTTTCAAATCTCCTTTTTGATAAATATTATTACACAATAATATTTTTTGTCCTGTTAAAATATTTTCAAGTTCAAATCCCAGTCTTTCGCCATTTTTATCAATACCGTGAGCTATCAGTCCTCCAATCTTCAGATCCGGTTCTTTTTCAGACAGTTGCTGTATCAGATTCTTAAGGTACGTTGTTTTTCCACTCCTTGTTTCACCGCTAATTATCGTTAATTTATTTTTCATAGCAATGTGACCTGTAAAATAATGCAATAAAGAATCTGATAATTCTATCGCTTTTTTTAAGACCTTAATTGGATTTGTAAAAGATTTTCTATTAGATACGATATTTTTCAATAAAAACGGAAGAGCGGAAGAAGCTAAACCTATTGTAGTATATAAACCGGAAAAACCTTTTTGATACATCAAAGCTTTTACTACGGGATTTTTTAGTTCCACACTAATAGTTGTAAAAACTGAAATCATCATAATAGCTCTTGTCAGCATTTTCATTCCTATAATAAATCCCTCTGTTTTATTATTCCAAAATAAAATAGCAAACAACAGAATTATTAATAATTGGATCCAAAACACAGGTTTTGATAATCTCCTTAAAGAATTTCCATAGCGGAAAATAATAAATATCAAATACGGTATAACTAATACTAATGAATATAAATATGAATAATTTTCAAGCAAAATCAAGGACAATATCAATGCTATAATATGAATAAAAATCAATATCGAATTGTACTTAAATGAAGTGGTATTAAACAATTTATTCTCTTTCTCCAATTCAATATAGACTTCTTTGTCAATAGAAATGTTATTACGGTTTGCAATCTGTTTACCTGTTTTGACGCCGATATAAGCAGTTATTATTCCCAATACAGTATAAACGACTGTTACTAATAAAAACAAATATTTTAACGGCAAATCGATATGCGTTGTTTTTAACAAAACGAAATACATATTTTCAAGAACCTTAACTATATCAAAACCATAAATAATAAGAATACTTACAACTTTGTGGAGTATCGCACTGAACATTGAGAGAATACCGGCAATGACAAAAGCGAGATATGTACGCTTGAAAATACTAACGGATATTTGAAAAATAACCGCTTCGACCAAAATACCGATCAATGGACCTAAGATAATTGATGTCGGAAGCATTGATCTCATCAAAGCTGTAATGATACCTGCTTTGAGAAACAGATATCTGTCATTCCATTTGTATGAAAAACCTATCAATAATACAAGGGAAAAGAAAGTCAGGAAAGTACCGGCAAAAGGAATACGCAGATTGTGTAAAAATGTTCCGAAAATAATCTCGAACGATGCCCAGATACTACCGATAACCGCAGCTTTCAACCATGAATTATTACTTTCTTCTCTCATATTATATTTGTAAACTGCGAATATAGGAAAAATTTTTACAATTATGAGGGGTGAGGATAAAACAAAAAGTTTAAAATATAGCTAAAAAAAAGGGTTGCAAACTTGCAACCCTTTTTAAAAATGTGAATTTTTATATTAAAACTTAAATTCAATTCCCTGTGCCAATGGAAGATCATGACTATAATTGATAGTACTTGTCTGTCTTCTCATATATGCTTTCCAGGCATCCGAGCCACTTTCTCTACCTCCGCCGGTATCTTTTTCTCCTCCGAATGCACCGCCGATCTCAGCTCCTGAAGTACCTGCATTAACATTTGCGATACCGCAATCAGATCCCATTCCGGATAAGAAAGTTTCCGCTTCAAGAAGATCTCTTGTGAAAATAGCGGAGGAAAGTCCCTGAGGAACATCATTGTTGATCTCAATAGCATTTTCCACACCTCCTTTATATTTTATCAGATAAACAATAGGAGCAAATGTTTCTTCCTGAACTATTTTATAGTGGTTTTCTGCTTCAGCTATTGCAGGAACTACATAATTACCGGATTCAAATCCCGGACCATCAAGTACTTGCCCGCCGAATAATACTTTTCCACCTTCTTCCTCAACTTGTTCAACTGCATTTTTAAACAGATCAACTGAAAAATGATCGATAAGTGGTCCTACCAATGTTTTTTCATCCAAAGGATTTCCGATCTTTGTTTTTACGCTTTCATATGCATGAACAAATTTTTCTACAAATTCATTGTACACATCTTCATGAATTATTATTCTTCGTGTTGAGGTACATCTTTGTCCTGCTGTTCCGACAGTTCCGAATACCGTAGATGAAACAGCCAGTTGCATATCTGCATTTGGAGTAACTATTACCGCATTGTTACCACCTAATTCGAGGATTGTTTTTCCTAATCTTTTTCCTACTAATTGTCCTGCTCTTTTACCTACAGCGGTTGATCCTGTAAGTGATACAAGATTTATCCTTTTATCTTTAAGGAAATTGTCTCCCATCACAGATGATTTTGCAACTATCATGTTGAATACTCCTTCAGGAACATCGTGTTTTTTAAGAACATCCCTGATGATATTCATAGTTGCCAAAGCGGTCAAAGGTGTTTTTGAAGAAGGTTTCCAAATAACTACATCTCCGGCTGTGATTGCGAGAGCAGAATTCCAAGCCCATACAGCGACCGGAAAGTTGAAAGAGGTAACTATTCCTACTATTCCCAATGGCTGATATTGCTCTGTCAATCTGTGTTTAGCTCTTTCGGACTGTAGATTCATCCCGTTCATGGTTCTTGCCTGACCTACTGCAAAGTCACAGATATCTATCATTTCCTGCACTTCGCCAAGACCTTCCTGGTATATTTTTCCCATTTCCAAAGTAACCAAAGCTCCCAATGGTTCTTTGTATTCTCTAAGAGCCAATCCTATTTGTCTTACTACTTCTGCTCTTACAGGAGCAGGTGTCATTCTCCATACTTTGAAAGCTTCCTGAGCTTTCTTAACTATCATTTCGTAGTCATCCAGAGTTCCGTTTTTGACTTCTGCTATCAATTCACCGTCAATAGGGGAGTATGATGCAGTAGTGCTTCCTTCAGTATCAAACCATTCCGAACCTGTGGTGACACCTTTATTGATCTCCGAGATTCCGAGTTTCGATAATATTTCTTGTTTTGTCATCATTTGTTTTGTTTTTATTTTGTTTACTTAATTCATTTAATTCAACCAATACTTCTTCTATTTGTTCAGGTGTAAAATCCTTTTCTTCGCATGCTTCTTCAAGCGTACCCCAAACAGGTTCTCCACATACAATACATCTAATTCCTTTTTTTGACAAATATTGTACGGAAAAAGGATATTTCTCTATCAATTCTTCAATTGTGATATCTTTATTTATTTCCATAATTCCAATGTTTATTGTTGTCTTCAAGATAATTTACAAGATCAAGATATTGCTTTGCATATTTTAATACTTCATTTCCGGATATTTGAACGTCATTTATATATGGTATTATTTTAATATTTTTAAAATTCTCTTTTGATAATTTATTATAAAGCTGTTTTGCCGATGAATATTCTTTATATAGTCCTACAGTATATCTGTATTTATTTGTTTTTAGATCTTTTTCAATACTTGCATCGAGGAAATTGTTTTGTATTTTATTTAAAAATAATGAATCGGATTCATTAATTTCAATTCTATATGTCAATCCGTCTACAACTGTTTTATATAAAATATGAGCAGGATCTTCAAGGGATTTGCTTATATAAAGACGCTCATTTTTAAAAAAATAAGGAAGAGTATCTGCATTTAAAATAGATATGTCTATTCTGTTGTTGACTTTTGTAATGATATTCTTTGATCTTAGAGGTCCGTTTGGTGTAGCAGCCGGAATATTATCTCCGGCACCTTTGATGATTATTCTATCTGAACTGATCATTCTCAATTGCAGCGAATCAGCTATATTTTCAACTATTTTTATTGAAGTAAGCAAATCGGTATCTTTCTTATTCCAATTGAAACTGTTCCCTATAAATTTGACTTTAATTTCCGGATATTGAATCATTAATTTTGCCAATTTATTAACAAAATTAATTGTTTTATCATTATCACTGTATGTATTGTTTTTTATAAAAATATTGGGAATGATAAAATCTTCTTTATCTGTATCTTTTGTTCCTTCATTTGAAGTAATATTCGGAATAACATTTGAAGAACTATCAATATTACCGGGATTATCTTTATAGACAAGATCTGGAATTCTGTTTCTAAGAAAAGGAATTTCATATTTGTATGTATCGGTTATCTCTATTTGATCTTTGAAATAGATCCAATAAATATCATTTTTGCCTGATCCCTTATCTTTTCTGTTGCTATTGTAAATCCCCCCTTTTCCTGAAGATAACAATCTGAATCCATAATCATTTGCCGAAGAATTTGCCGGAAAACCGATATTGACAGGATCAGTCCAATTATTTTCAGAATAGCTGAAATTACTTTTAAAAATATCAAATCCACCAACTGAATTCATGTTATCGGAACTAAAATACAGGGTTAAACCGTCTTTTGTGATAAAAGGGCTTATTTCATTATAAGATGTATTGATTTTTGAGCCTAAATTAATTGGACTGAACCATTTATTATTCCTTATTCCTGTTATGAACAAATCATATCCTCCATATCCGCCAAATTTGTTTGAGGAAAAGATAATTGTAGAATCATTAACTACCTGAATATATTTGAATCCTGTTCTTAAAGATAAAGGCAGATTAAATTCTTCAGAATATTTAGCTTCTTTATTAAGAAAAGGATTATTAGCGATCATTAAATTTCCTTTGTTGAAATTTTTACCTGAAAAATAAATGACACTGTTCCCTTTTTCAATAAAATCAAGAAAAATAGTATTTTTTGTTATTAATGTATCCAAAATATTTTGAGGTTTTTTCCAATTTCCATTGCTATATTCAGTTTGATATACTTTGTAATAACGGGAACTAACATAATCATCGCTATTGGAGGAAAAGTAAAAAATTGTTGTGCTGTCAGGGTTTTGCAGGGGTAAAATATCATCCTCAGGGGTATTTATTTCAATACCCCAATTCTCTATAAAATGACCTGGTTTTTTGTATTGAAGCTCTAAACCGTTAGCACATCTTTTGATTTTGGTAATTATACTTTTTCTTTTTAATTTATTTTTTCCAATATATGATAAATATTTTTTGTAATAAAGAATTGCATTTTCAAAGTCTTGCTTATCCTGATAAGATTTTGCAAGATACAGATACAAATCATCATCATAACTTCCTAAAAGTGCAGCATTATTAAGATCTTCGATCGCATTATCCAAATTATTGCAATGATAATTGCTAATACCTCTTTTTAGAAATACATTTTTATTTGTATAAAACTTTAAATATTGATCATATTGTTTTATTGATTCACAGTATTTTTTTTCTTTGAATAGCTTATTTCCTTGTTTAACAGGATTCTGTGCGAAAACCACAGCAGCAAACAAAACTAATAAAAAAAAGCTAAAACTTATATTTTTTAATATGTTGGTTATCTTTAACATTAAACTAATTGATTAATATCAAAATTTTCTAAATAATCAGATACGCGTTTAATGAATGTCCCTCCTAAAAATCCATCAACAACTCTATGGTCATAAGACATAGATAAATACGCTTTGTTTCTGATCGCAATAACATCTCCCATTTCAGTTTCGAGTACGGCAGGTTTTTTAACTATAGCACCGATTGCCAGAATAGCTACCTGAGGTTGATTGATGATTGGAGTTCCAAGTATATTGCCCATAGTACCCAGATTGGTAATTGTAAAAGTACCTCCTTGTATTTCATCGGGTTTCAATTTATTTTCACGTGCTCTTGATACAAGGTCATTCACTATTTTGGTCAATCCTTCAAGATTGTACATATCAGCATTTTTAATAACGGGAACTATCAGATTTCCCGATGGTAAAGCAGTGGCAATACCGATATTAATATTTTTTCTGATTATTATTTTGTCACCGTCCACTGAAGAATTAACCAGAGGAAAATCTTTTAAAGCTTTGACAACCGCTTCTACAATAATAGGTGTAAATGTGATCTTTTGCTTGTGCTTTTCAAAAAAGCTGTTTTTGATCTTATTTCTCCATTTTACCACTTCTGTCATATCCGATTCGACAACGGATGTAACATGTGGGGATATCCTCTTGGATTCCACCATATGAGCTGCTATCAGTTTTCTCATTCGATCCATCTCCAATATCTCATCGCCATCCATTGAAAAATTGTATTTACCTGCATCTACTGCGATTGGCGTGCCGGAAACAGTTGTTTTACCTTCTCTCTTGTCTTCAATGTATTTCAACAAATCTCTTTTGGTTACTTTGCCATTAGCTCCTGTTCCCTGTATTGAGTTTAGTTCTTCTATGCTTATATTTTCTTTTTTGGCAATGTTTTTTACCAACGGAGTAAATCTTTTATCTGATGATGTAAAATCAGGTTTGGATTCAGGTATTTCCGTATTAATATTTGTATCTGGTTCCTGCAAATCATCTTCGGTCTCTTCGGAAATAATAGGTTCTTCTTCAGATATATCTCCTTCGGTTTCTATCAGAGCCATCACTTCACCTACAGGGACAACATCATCTTTTTTGAAATTGATCTTTTTTATAATTCCTGAAACCGGAGATTGAATTTCGGTATCAACTTTATCTGTTGCAACCTCAAGGATAGTTTCGTCTTCCGCAATTTTATCACCTTCATTTTTTAACCAGGCGATAATTGTAGCTTCTATTACACCTTCTCCCATTTTTGGCATTAATAATTTGTATAGCCCCATAGATTGAAAATTTTCGTAAAATTATATTAATTATTTTGATAAAACTAAAACTTATGCAGAAATTTTCTTATGTATCTACCTGAGTAGATACTTTCTCATTAGGTCAAGAGCAAAAACCGTACTTGTCTCTATATTTTTCAATCTGTTATCACCAAGTTGAAGTTTTTTTGTAATGATTTTATCTTTTGATCCTGCTGCCAGCCAAATAGTTCCTACCGGTTTTTCCGGAGTGCCTCCTGTAGGTCCTGCAATTCCTGATGTAGCAATGGCAACATCACAGTCCATTACATTCAGGACTCCTGAAACCATTTCCCTGACAGTTTGTTCGCTTACAGCACCGTATTTTTTCAAAGTTTTATGTTTTACTCCCAAAACTTTTTCTTTAATTTCATTGGAATAAGAAACTACTGTTCCTTTATAATATTCGGAAGAACCCGAAACAGAAGTGATCATATGAGCTACCATCCCTCCGGTACAGCTTTCGGCAGTAGCCAGAAATAAACCTCTTTCTTTTAACATTTTTCCCAATACATCTTCGATGGTCTCATTATCGTACCCAAAAATATATTCGCCTATTTTATCTTTTATTTTTTCAATATATTCATTCAACTGTTCCTGTAGTTTTGCTTTGTCCGTTCCTTTTGCCGTAAGCCTCAGCCGTACCCTTCCCAGATTGGGCAGGTAGGCGATAGACATATTTTCAGGAAAAGAGAGAACGATATCTTTGAGTTTCTCAGCCAATGCAGCTTCTATCTCTCCTGATGTAAGTATTGTTTTTTTCAAAATATAAAAACCGTTAGATTCCTTTTCCAGCAAAGGGATAATTTCGTCAGTGAAAATACTCTTCATCTCGGGAGGAACACCGGGTAGAGCAATGATCTTTTTTCCTTTTTTATTGAATAACATGCCGGGTGCTGATCCTACTCTGTTTTTCAGGAAAACAGTGCCGACAGGAAAATGGCTGTAATTGAATAACATATCGTCAATAGTATGACCTCTTTTAGCAACATAATCTTTTACTTTTTCGAAAAAATCTTTATTGTACACCATGTGAACGCCGAGGAATTTAGCAAAGGTTTTTTTAGTGATATCATCAACTGTAGGTCCTAATCCTCCTGTTGTAATTATCAGGTCAGCTTTTTCTATTCCTTCATTCAATGCATCAATTATTTCATTTTCTTCATCCTGAACCGAAATGATCTTTTTAACTTTTATTCCCAACCCGGTCAATTTATCGGCTATCCATGCTGAATTTCTGTCAATAACCTGACCTATAAGCAATTCATCTCCAATGGTGATAAGATAAGCTGTTTTCCCGGTTATATTTTTTTTCATAGAGTTAGTTTTAGTTGTAAAAGTACACTGTCTGAGTAATCATATTATTATTAACAAATTAAAACGTAAAATGATTTAAAAAATATCTGTTTTCATTTTCGTTTTCTTATCTTCACATTTTTTTAATGATTAGGATCATAATATGTATAGATATCTGATAAATCTGGAGATAAAAGAATTTTTGCGGTCAAAAAGGTTTGGAAAGCGTTTAATAGGAAAGATCGCTATGATAATAGGGTTTTTGTATATGGCATTGATGATGATCATAGGTGGTTTCGGGTTATATTACGGACTCAAAGAATCCATGCCGGAAGTAGATGTTTTTTTATTGGCAAATAGTTACTTGATTTATTTTTTCGGTGTTTTGTTTATATTAATCTTAATGATGAGTTCTTCTCCGTCTATGAAGATTAAACCTTTGATGATATTGCCGTTGAAAAAAAGAGCGATCATTTCGTTTTTTATGTTCAAATTGATATTTAATCTATTATTCTTTATTGTTTTAATATTTGTTCTTTCTTATAGTGCAGCGCTGATATCAGATGGACATAATGTGATCAATGTTATGTCATGGATCATAGCGATTTTGGGTGTGACAATTTCATTAAGGCTGATAGGGTTTTTAATGGAAAAAAGCAGTAAGGTTGTTACAATTGTTTTGATTTCATTGATACTGATCTTTATATTGAAAAAATTGGAATTGATCGATATTCCTGCTCTTTCAGCACAATTATTTTATATAGTTTACAAAAGTCCATGGTGGTTATTTGTTTACCTTGCATTATTTTTTGCAATTGTCAATTATAGTTACAATATATTAAATCGTGGTTTCTATATTGATGGTGTTTTACATGGTGAAAAAGAAGCTGTGAAGGAATTGGAATTGAACTGGTTAAACAGGTTTGGGACACTTTCTACATTTCTGAAAAACGATATAAGAATGATCTGGAGAAATAAAAGGCCGCGACATACATTCTTTTGGTCATTTTATTTTTTGTTTTACGGAGCATATTTGATGAATAGATACACGGGGAATGATCATTTTTCCTTTAATATAGTCTTTGCTTCCATGTTTGTTACGAGTGGATTTTTGTTTTCATTTGGAAATTATGTACCAAGTTGGGACAGTGAATATTACAGATTGTTTATGAGTCAAAATATTAAATACAGGCAATATATTGAATCCAAATGGTGGCTGATGTCGGTTTCTGTTTTGATGTTTTCAATCCTGAGTATTCCGTTTATTTATTTTGGATTGAATGTATTGTTATTAATATTGGCAATGGCTGTTTTCAATATCGGGTTCAATTCATATTTGGTATTGCTCGGAGGATTATTCAATGATAAACCGATAAAATTAAGTGAGAAAGCAAGACGTTTTCAGAATACAAAAGGATTTAACGGAAATGCTTTTTTGTTGGGAATGATAAGATTGATCTTACCCTTATTGGTATTCTATGTTTCGATGAAAATTGGAGGTATT
>JALVEG010000287.1 GCA_027031145.1 Saprospiraceae bacterium
CTGTCACCAATTGTCCCTTTTTTCTTAACAAATCCAAAATCCATATCCACTATCCTTTGCCCCGCTTGTACAGTAAATATATCAGTGGAATTAATGCCGTTATTGCCGGTAATATCACTTATAGCTCCGGGATTGGACTCAATATCCAATGTATCTGGTATATTTGTAAGCTTTATATAATAATTACCTGCATTCAACTTATCAAACAAATATCGTCCTTGACTATCTGATATTACTGATTTTACCGAATCACCTGATTCTGTATACAATTCCAAACCGATATCACGTAAGGGTTCTTCCCCCTGCTCAAATACACCGTTTTTATTCTCATCCAACCACACCATATCCCCGACAGAAGCAAAATTATCAACAAATCCGGCATCCAAATCCAATCTTTCTTCACCTGGGGACAATTCAAACACATTGGTAATTCCAATATCACCGGATTCTACTACTTTTGAACCATTATCCGCATTCAATTGAGGTGTAGTAAATTTGTAATTGTTATCAATTTCAAAAGTCAAATAGTATTTTCCCTGCAAAACATTCTCAAATAAATACTTTCCATCAAAATCAGATGTCGTATCTGCAATCTTAATACCTTGCTCATTATACAATTTAATCTCCACATTCTCTATTCCCCTCTCACCGGAATCCTGCAATCCGTTTTTATTTTCATCAAACCAGGTAAAATCACCTATTTTGCATTTGTTAGCAATAAATGCTCCATTGATATTTGAAATATTTTCACCCCATTTTATATGCAATTCATCTGTAGTACCGGAACCGAAAGAATCAGTAATATCATTATCGTCGCCAGTGATTCCCACAGGAACAAATGAATTATTTGAGATAAATTTCAGATAATATTTCCCTTCATTTATTTTTTCAAAATGAAAATTACCTTCACTATCCGAAAACACAATAGACACCGGTTCAGCACTTTGAGCTATATTATCAAATAGCTGTATTTCTATATTATTCAAAGCTGATTCACCGGTATCAAAATTACCATTCTTATTTTTATCATTCCAAACAAATCCCGAGATAGCACCATAATTGATTTTCAAACCAAGATCCGTTTCTGTATATATTTTACCGGGCGCCAAATCAAATATATCCGTTTTTATAAGATTTCCTTCTTCTTTAAAATCTGAATCCAATTCGTTATTTGAGCCTGCTTTATATGAAGTAACTATATATTTTGAAGGCAATGAATCCACCTCCATGAAATATTTTCGGGGAACTATCTTATCAAAATGAACAATACCGGAGTCATCCGATTTATTCCACGAGATAATCTCTCCCGAACTGCTATTTACCAATTTCAATTTAATTCCGTACATGCCAAATTCATCACTATCCTGTATTCCGTTTTCATTAGAATCAAGCCATACCCTATTTTCAATTCCCCTGTAATTATATACCAATCCGATGTCCAGATCAAAATATTTATCACCAGGATTCAAAGTAAACAGCCCCGACTTTAATGTAGCTTGGTCTATATCATTGTTGAGGTTATCATTTGTGTTATTTTTAATAGTCACTTTATACTCTTCCGGTAATTCCACTTCAATATGATACTCCCCATATTTTATATTTTCAAAAACATAATATCCGTCAGTATTATTTTTATTAAATGAAATAACCTGATCTACCGGATTTCCCTCTTTGTCATATAAATTTATTTTTATTCCATTAATACCGCTTTCGTTTGTATCCTGAATCCCATTTTCATTCAAATCCAGCCATACAAAATCTCCCAAAGAGCATTTTTTATAAATAAATCCACAATCAATATTTACCCTTCTGTCGCCACTACCCACTGCAATTGTATCAGAAACAGCTATTCTATTCTCAGTGAAAAAATCACTATCCAGTTCACTATCACCATTTCTAAAATATGTTAAATCAAAACTATCGGGAATAATGATCTTCATTAAATATTTGTCCGGTTTTATATTTTCAAATATATATTGACCTTCCAAACCTGATATTAAGGTATCAACCAAATCCCCTGCACCATTAAATAAAGACACTTTTATTCCTACCAAACTATTTTCAGTGGAATCCCTCAAACCGTTTTCATCAGTATCTATCCATAATTTTCCTGAAATTTCTCCTTTTTTATAAATGCCGATATTCAAAGAATCGATATCTTTTCCACAATCCAAATTAATGTCAATACAATTATTGTTTTCATTTGAAGAAATTATATACCCATCTGTATTTTCAATGCAAATTTTATAACCACCGGGAGACAAATCCTTGAATTTAAAAAATCCTGCAGAATCACTATTGACAACATTCAATATTACCGAATCCCTTTTCAACATCAATAACAAACTGTCGCTATATACATATTCACCGGAATCAATTTTACTATTGGCATTATTATCATTCCAAATATGACCTTTTATTTTAAGATTTTTTATAAATCTATATGATAAAGTATCTAAAGCAAATCCGGGCTTAAGAAAAATTTCATCAGTTGAATATAAATAGTCTCTTTTCAAGTTCAAATTAGTATCATCAACAATCAGATTATCATCAAGTAAAAAGCTTAATTTATAATAATCACTTATTAAACTATCAAAATGAAAAACACCATTAACAGAAGAATAATTTGTTTTATTTAAATCGATTTCGTTTGTAAGATTGACCCTCAACCCTTCAATGTCAATATCCAGTGAATCTTTTAAGTTATTGCAGTTAGTATCAAGCCACAAATCCCCTTTTAAAGACGATATTCTACAATCGTTATATTTTACGGTCTTCTCTCCATAATAAATCTCATCCTCTTTTTTAGCAGTTACTTTTACTATTTTATATCCAAAATCTTCGGAATTAAAAATAACATTAATAATATCTCTGTTTTTCAATGCCGATGTAATAGTTACTCCCGGGGGAAGTTCCCAAGTATAATTGTAATCATGTCCAAGATTATCGACAAAAAAAGTAACCAGTTCATCCTTACAAAAAGTAAAAAGAGGATAATAAACCAGCTCAATATTAACAGATTTGATAACAGCTAACACCGAATCAGAATCCATATTTTTCAACGATAATTTAACGCCGAAAGAGTCCGCTGAAATCCTGTCATAATACTGTGCATCAATATCAAAATAATATGTCCAAACATCTTGTTTTTCAATATCAGGCCAAGATTTCCCCTTCAGATTTTTATTTGCCTTATTAGGTGAAATTATCTCATTACCGGATATCAAAAACACCTCATTATCCTTTATTTTACCACTGGCATATCCCTCAATATTAAGCTTGATCGAATGTATATGATCTATAGGTCGGGGATGAAAATTAAATCCACTTAATACTAACCCGTTTGAAATATACCCTGATTTTAAATTAATAGAAATGGAATCGTCCTCTGTTTTCCATTCTTCACTTTCAGTCAAAATTTCTTGTACTTTTGAATATGATTTGGATAATTTTATTTTTGATTCATTAGAAGAAGTATGTATTGTTAGTGTAGGATTTTGTGAATAAATGCCAAAGCTTAATATTAAAAAAAGGATCAGATATATAATCTTTCCAATAATGTATCTTTTATTCACTAAATTCATACTTTCTATTCTTTAAAAGACATAAATACAAATCAATATTTTATTTAATATTTTTTTTGTAACTATTATTCAAATTTCAAAATATTTACTGTATTTATTATAAAGATTGTAAATATATTGTTTTTATTAGTTAAATTCCAGTAATTATAAGAAATTTTTTATATATTAATTTATTGAATACTTAATAATATTCAATATTAATAATTTAAGCATTTACAAAAAAAATCATAATTAATATCCTAATTTATAAGAGATTAAAAAAAGCCCCCCTTCATTTCTGAAGAGAGGCCATCCCAAAAACCGATTTTATCTTCGGTCTACTAATTCAACAATTATTTAATAACAATCATTTTCTTAGTAGCTGTGTAATCGCCTGATTCCAGTCTGTAATACAATACTCCGTTTGCATTGAGGTCTTTCTTACTCAATTTTTCCGCATTGTATCCAGCTGTACCTTCTGCATTGCGTACTACCAATACCTTGCCTGTTACATCATATACTGTCAATGTATATGCTCCTGCTTCAGGTAAGTCAAAGCCTATCACGGTTTCCTCTGTGAATGGGTTTGGTTCGTTTTGATATAACGCATAGCTTACTCCACTGTTTCTGTATCCTAATTTAACTGTATTGATCTCTAAGTCGGATCCTGTATATGCTTCTGATCTTAATACCTGATCGCTTACGTTCAATACATTGCTCAAATTAGTGTTAGCATTTGATTTCAGTGTCAATGTGAACAATACTGTGCCATCTTCTACATTTACTCCTTTAGCATCATTCCAACTCATTACCAGGTTGTCGTTCACAACATTGATGTTGCTTTCATTTACCTGAATAGCGCCTGATGTTATTCCTTCTACATTCAAGTTGCTTACATTCAGTGTAAATTGTGCTCCGTATACATTTCTGAAGTCTTTTGCGTAGAATGGCACTTCTACTTCCTGAGCTGCTTCCAATGTTACATCATCCAACATCATTGTTACACTATTGCCATTTCTGCTTTCCAATGCATTTGCACTTCCGTTAATATCACCAATCTTAACTGCTACAAAATTAGCATTTGTGATATTTTCATCACCGGCAGCGATATGTCTGATTTGTGCGGCTTTAGCTTCAGCTGCTGCTTGTGCAATATTCTGGAATTGATAATCAGTAGAAATCAAAACCCATGATTTATTCGCAAATCCATTACTCATTCCAAGAATTGTTTTCCTGATCTCCAACAAGTCGCTTGCTGCCACATCTCCGTTTCCATTGGCATCTGCTGCTATCAATTTCAAAGGATCATTGATCTCTTTCAAGCCTAATAAGTATTTCTGGATAATTACAAGGTCTAATGTAGTTACTCCATTCAGATAATCATTTTCTGATGTTGCTCCACTAATATCATAATCAACACTTGTTGATAATGAATTAAATGAATAACTTCCATTTGCCAAATCAATATTTGTTTTATTCTCACCGTCATCAGCTGTCATTGTAACATTTGAATCAGCTCCATAAACCAATCCACTTACCGTCCTTGAACTGCCTTCACAGTGATTTAGATTCAACAACACATTGGCAAAGTCATAGTTGCCATCATTGCAATCTTCATTCAAGGCAAACTCATCCCATACATATACCTGAATTGTTTGTGTCAGATTTCCTTCTTCTACATAAGCACATAAGAATGCCCTTTGAGCAGTCCTCTCTGCAGGTAACCATGCATCTGCTGTTCCACTTAAATATTTTGATTCAGTACTTATTGCTCCTGTTGCAGGATCAAAGAAGTTTCTTCCGTATTTATTGAACTGCTTTTTCCATTTCAATGGGTTATCCCATAAGTGTGGTATCTGATCTGTAAATGTGAAGTATAAGCCTTCTTTATCAGTACAATTGTCATAGGAGGACAAGCAACCAAAGTCACATCCGCCTTTATCAAATGATCTGGCTTTCAATTCTACCATACCGTTTACCATTACTGCACTTGCTATATCAACCATTACCGGAGTTGGTGGTTTCTTATCAGTAACCGTGAAATACTGGTTTGTACTATTTGCATTACCACATCCGTCTCCTACTGTCCATATTACTCTGTAATTTCCTTTTGGTAATGGATCCAATATTACTAAACTTGCAGTAGCAGTATTATCTAAATTATCCATGCTTCTACTTCCTTTCCTTCCCTGATCAGGTCTCGGTGTGTAGTTATATGAATATTGTACTACTTCCCATGTATCCATATTGGTTACTATATATTTCCACCAGAATTTCTGATCTACATTACAACTATCTGTTGCACTTGCTGTCATCTCTACATCATAGGCATAACAGTCCGCTGTTCCTACACATTGGTCTTCTAATATGATTGTCGGTGGTATAAAGTCGGTTACCATCAATATCTGTGTATATCTGTAATAGCCGTCTTCTACCAATTGAGAACAATTCAGTTTTGTACCGCTTATCGCATCTACATTATCTTCTGCTCCTGTATTTGGCTCATATACACACCAGTCTATTACTGCCCACTCTCTTACTATCTTATAACATGCACCGTCTACAAATGTGAACGTATCCTCATTTATAACTTCTGCTGTCACTACATTACATGGATTCTCATCCCATTTTGGTTCGCCTCCGTCTCTCAATTCTTTTGCACAGTCTGCTTTTACATCCCTTGGGAATTTGATTGTACATGGATCAAATGGCTCGGTTGTTTCTACCTTGATCCTTTGTTTGCACTGAGTTGGCATGCCACATCCTATTGCTGTCCAGGTTCTTACTATGTTTGCTCCACATACTCCCATATCTCTGTTGTCTGTATAATCCAATTCCGCGCCACATACGCTTATAACGTTTGGCCATAATCTTGGATTCTCATTTGGATCCAAACTCTCTTCACAGGTTACTGTCAATGGAGGACAATCAAGTACAGGAGGTATTTTACATTCTATATGTGCAATACTCCAACAATCATTATAATGTCCGTATAAATCTCCACCTGGTAACATTCTCTTTGGATTTACAGGTCCTGGTCCAGGATTTACATCAAATACTCTCATTGATACCATTACATTTCCGTCATTGTTATCAAGATCAGCACAACAGAAATATACATTATCATCATACCATACATCATTAGCTGCTGTAAACGGATTATCATCTCCATTCAGATCTTCACAGCCTCCGTCATATACCAATGTACTATCAACCCTTAATACTTTAAAGTATACAGGGTTACAGTTATCAAAAGATCCACTGTTGAAATCCCATGCCCATACTTTCGCATTTCCCATTGCTGTTAAACTTACCTGCTTATATTGCTCACATACAGCAATCGGTGGTACTCCGTCAAATACTGTTACCGTTACACAGGCATCTGTCTGATTACCACAGTTATCTACTGCATGATAGCATAATTCATATTCTCCTTCCGGTACATTAAGAATATACCATGTCTCATTTGCATCAACAAATCCATTGAAATTAAGGTCTCCTACCAATGTACCACCGTTTGTTGTTACCCACCATTGTGGATATGCATCACAATTATCTTCCAAATGCATCATTGCAGGTACCTCTATATCTGAATTACATACATATGCTTTTGTCTTGGCTGTAATATCTTCAGGTGCCATAAATGTTGGCGCTGTTGTATCTGTTATTCTGATTATTTGTGTATACTCATATACTCCACCTGTACAATCATCTACTACTGTCCAGTATCTTAATATCTTTGTTCCGCATTCCAAATCATATACCTGATCATTATAGAATACTTCTATTGTTCCGCATGCATCATTAAATCCTGAAGGTGCTCCTGTTACATCCGGTGTAGGTAATGCACCATCGCATTCTAACATTGGATTGTGCTCAGGTAAACCATCAAAATTAGCTGGCCATATCATATTTGCCAAATCAATTCCTTTGAAGAAATATTCCGAACTACAATCTGCAGTTAATCCACTTCCGTCTGTCACTGTATAATGTCTTGTTACAACATATGTTCCACAATCTTCTCCTTCTCTTACAGTTTGGGTCCATGTTAAGTTTGCACTGCAATTGTCTGCGTATTCAGGTAATAAAAAGTTATAGTCTACTCCGTCTTCATAACATCCTCCAATTTCACATTCATCTGCATAAACTGTTTTAGCAAAAGTAACTTCAGCTCCCTGCGGTGTTGTTATTGAAAATGAATGTCCACCGGTATAATCAGCGTCAAAGTCACTTACAACTACATAATAAGTAACTCCTGCCACTAAGTCTACTGTATTATCAAGGTTACCTACAGAAGTAGGTTCTTCATAGAATAATCCGGAAGATCCTAATACATATCCTCCCATTCCGTCTATCATATTAGCACAAACATTTACTGCATTAAACGGTACATCAAAAATTCCAATTAACATTTTGTTTCCATCACTTCCATCAAATGCATATGTTCCTGTTTCTGATACATTAATAGCATATACATCATAATAATGGTCTCCATGATCCGGAACCTGATCTCCTGTTCCAAAATCCCAGCATTCCGAATGTAATGCTGCTGTTTTATCAATTTCACTAAATGTTCCTGCTATACTTCCGGGAGCTACTGATCCAGCCGGGAAATCACCTCCTACCGGACATGCACATTCGATTGTCGGTGGTATCTTGTCTAATACAGTAATTGTACTCCAACAATTATTTCCTGTTTCATCATATACGCCCACTACCCATGTTCCCAAAGGTGCAGGATTTGAAATATCTCCGACAGCTCCTGCTACATTAACAGGCATACTGCTGAATATCTGAACTGTATAATTATCATAACATCCGTATGGACCACCTTCCAGTATCATATCAGGTGTTACCATTCCTACACAATTATCGTCAACTGATATTTGAACATTATCATTACATGCTAATGTTGTTGTCGGATTTTGATATTGATGTACAGTTAAATCAAATTGGCAACTATCCAATACATTTCCATGTTCTAATAAATGTAATTTTACTGTTTGTGTCTCTCCGTCACAGATTGGATCTCCTACCGCAGGACCATCTACTAACACTATACCATCTGTTATCGGATCTGCAGTAAATACTAAATTACTCATTATCACATTTGCTGAACAATCTCCATCATATAATCCCCAAATATAAAATGAAATTGATTGTCCTGTGGACATTGAACGCGAATATGAACCATTCTGATCAACTGATCCAAAGTTATCTGATATATTTGTAGCAAATGGATTCCATGTGTCCCCCCACATATATCCAAACTGATCGTAATAAGGTAAACCATTGTCTGTATGGTAATCCCAATCAAAAGAAATTGTTCCATCAAATGGTGCAACAAAATTCACCATGGTATAATTGTATAACGCTCCATCTCCACCAGTGTTAGCACACTGCCCGGGGGTATCATAACGAGTTCTACCATATAATCTTAGTTCATCAGGTAGATTTGTCATATCAAATGCACTCCAGGTATTATAACCTAATGCAGCTCCAGTTGCTACAGATCCTGGACCATTCAATAAAAACGGAGCATCATTCGCAGTACCGAATGCTGTTGTACTTGGATCCCACTCAGGATAATTTGTAGGATCAAATTCTGCTGTAAATCCTAATGTTGGAATTGGTTGGGATAATATTGTATCATAATTAATTGCACAATCACCTTCTGTTCTGGCGTTGTATTGCGCAGGCCAACAACAATCCCCAGGATCAAGATATACAATTTTATCTCCGGGACAATCTAATTTACAATTATCTGAAGGAGGTCCAGCTTGATAAGTTATTTCAGCATCAAATGATATAAATGGATTATCAGTAAAAAAATCTGTATCAAATATCTGAATTTCAATACTGGTTATCGGAGCAAATTGAGAAAAATCAAAAGCCTCTATATCTCCTTGACAAAAATTTTGAGCAACTAATGCACCATTAACGCTTATTTCATAATCATAGTACCAATCACAATTATTGATACCCCAGATAGGATCATCTGCAATAAAATTAGAAATCTGAACATCAAGGATATCATCAGTGGCACAAGAAAGATCAACAGGAACCACAGTGCCACCAGATAAATTACCACCATCAGTTGCTTGCATACCTGTTGAGGTATTACAAGTTATTTGGGCATTTGAGAAAAACCCTACAAGCATTAAACTTGTAAAAGTAAACAGTATAAATATTTTTTTCATAAGATTAAGTTTTGGTTTATTATAAATCTACAATCGTCTTTTTTAATTCTCTAACAAATCTACATACACTTGCTTGACAGGATCAAGATATTCTGCAGGAATTTTTACACTAAGAATTTCGTATGTCTTCTCAATAGCCTCTTCATTATCAAAGCCTTTTCTAGTTATACCTTCAAGTATCAATCTTCCAAAAGCCATTTCAATTCCTATCTTAAGATCGTTTTCTTTAGCAGGATTGTTTATCTCCTTAGCCATGGATTTTTCACTAGGAAGAGTAAGATAAGTTACATCCGGTAACTTGCTAATATGCTGCTTTAATTTTGCAACAGCACTTTGTGCATTCATTGAGTTCGCACTTAAAAAAAGTAAACCAACCAGAAAAAATACAGGTAAAAGTATTTTCCCAATTTGGCCTAAGTTCAAATTCATTTTTTTCATGAGATTGAGTTTTGGTTATTAAAATAAATTTTTCGGTTTACCGGAAATCCGGTTAAATTATGGATCACGCCTTTGCGCAATTGAGTTTCGTCAAAAACTATATAAACTTAAATATACCTCATCACCAGATAACAGTAATGCATTCAAATTTAAGTTCTTCTCCTTTTTTCAAATTCAAAAACGAGTTCTGATAACTTAGCTTCAAATTTGAATCTTTTTAATTTTGATTTCGATCCGTCTTTCAAAAAGAAAATTAGATAAAAATAATATATACGCAACACACCTGTATAGACCACATGCATATACCTATTTTCACAAAGTTATAAAAATATTTTTTAATATTTAAATAATATTAAAGTATTTTTTTTATATAATAAATATCCATATATATTATATTGATATTCTATGTTTTAATTCACAGTTATATTCGTAATAATTTACAAATATGCAATAAAAAAGGGCTTCCTGTCAAGGAAGCCCTAAGTATTTTTATGATATTATTATCAAATAATTATTTGATAACAATCATTTTCTTAGTAGCTGTGTAATCTCCTGATTCAAGTCTGTAATACAATACTCCGTTTACATTGAGGTCTTTCTTACTCAATTTTTCAGCATTGTATCCTGCTGTACCTTCTGCATTACGTACTACCAATACTTTTCCTGTTACATCATATACTGTCAATGTATATGCTCCTGCTTCAGGTAAGTCAAAGCCTA
>JALVEG010000288.1 GCA_027031145.1 Saprospiraceae bacterium
ATCAGTTTTCTTTTAGCTTTTTATATTGATAGATGGTATTTACTTTTAGGAGTAGCCGGATTTTTTATTAGTTGGTTTGGAGATTCACTGGACGGGAGAATAGCCTATTACAGAAACAAACCGAGAAAATGGTATGGATCTGTTTTGGATTTGACAGTTGACTGGATAAGCACTATTTTTATAGGTTTGGGTTTTATGATCTATATCAATAATCAATATTATTTGCTTGGATATGCTTTTGTGGTTTTATATGGATGGGAGATGATCACAACCTTGTTGAGATACAAAATTACCGGTAAATATTCTATTGATTCCGGTCTTTTTGGTCCAACTGAGGTCAGAATACTAATTTCAATACTTTTAATAATTGAAATTTTCATATCCGGCTCTATTATTTATTTAGCAGGAATAATGATCACGGGATTATTGATTTTCAATATCATTGACTTCATAAAATTACTCAGACTGGCAGATGCAAGGGATATTAGAGAAAGACAAAACAGGTAAATGCACAAAAAATACTTAAGGGATATAATCATTTTTCTTAAAGCCCAGGTTTCTTCTCTTTTAGGGGGAATTGTCGATTATGTCACTATGGTATTTTTTACTGAAATCTTTAATATTCATTATACTATTTCCATTGCAATCGGAGGAATTGTAGGTGCTGTGGTAAATTTTTTAATCAATAAAAACTGGACTTTTAAATCAGGGAGAAGGTACTTAAACACTTCTTTTAGCCAGTTATTGAAATTTGTCATAGTAGTCCTCAATAGCATCCTTTTAAAAGCTTCGGGGACTTATTTTATAACAAATTATTTGAGTTTAGACTACAAAATAAGCAGGATAATAATAGACCTTATAGTATCACTGGGATTCAATTTTACTCTGCAAAAAAAATGGGTATTTAAAAAAGTGAAAAAATGAAATGTACTCTCAGGCATTCTTTAATTTTTCCATCAATGCCACTACTTCCACCGCTTCTTTCACATCGTGAACTCTGAGTATTTTTGCTCCTTTGAGAAGAGCTATGGAATGCATGGCTGTTGTTGCATTCAGACTTTCTTCCGGAGTAATGTCCAACACTTTATACAGCATTGATTTTCTTGAAATACCAACCAAAACCGGAATTTCAAGTATTTTGAATACATCAAGATCTTTCAACAATTTGTAATTGTCATCTATAGTTTTTCCAAATCCAAATCCGGGATCTGCAATTAGTTTTTCAATACCTTTAGATTTGAGAAATCTTATTTTTTTAAACATAAATTTCAGTACATCACTGACAACATTTTCATACTTTGGATCATTTTGCATATTTTCAGGAATCCCTTTCATGTGCATAAAAATATACGGCACATCATATCCGGCTACCACATCCAATATATCTTCATCCAAATTGCCTGCACTGATATCATTAATAATATCCGCTCCGTTATCCAGAGAGATATCAGCTATTTTTGACCTGAAAGTATCTATGGAAATAATTATGTCAGGAAATCTTTTTCTTAGTTCTGTCAAAACGGGAATAACTCTTTCTTTTTCTTCATCATAAGCAACAAATTTTGCTCCCGGTCTGGATGACATTCCTCCGATATCGATAATATCAGCTCCTTCTTTCAACATTCTTTCTGTTGCTTTTACAGCTTCATCAAGTGTACTAAATCGACTGTTGCTGTAAAAAGAATCCGGAGTAACATTCAGAATACCCATAATTGCCGGTTTAGTGAAATTCAAATCCAAAATATCTTTCCTCTGCATAATTACTTTTTCTCTTTTTTCTCATCTGAAAACAGTCCGAATAATTTTGCATCGATTTTCTCGATAACTTCCCCCAAATGTTCCCTGTTATTCAGAAAATCTTTATTATTGATGTCCAATACCAACAAATTGCCAAGATCATAATTATCTATCCAATCATTATATTTTTGATTTAGTTTTTTTAAATAATCCAGGTTGATCTTGCCTTCATAAGTTCTTCCTCTTTCCTGAATATGATCAACCAAAGTAGGAATATCTGCTTTTAAGTAAATCAAAAGATCCGGAGCCTGAACAAATTTTGACATTAAATTAAACAGGGAAATATAATTCTCAAAATCCCTTTTTTCCATAAAACCCATCTCATAAAGATTGGGCGCAAATATCTTGGCATCCTCATAGATAGTTCTGTCTTGTACAACAGTATGTTCCCCTTCCCTTATCTCATTTACCTGTTGAAAGCGGCTATTTAAAAAATAAATCTGTAAATTGAAAGACCATCTGGACATATCAGCATAAAAATTTTCCAAATACGGATTTATCGTAATATCTTCATATAAAACTTTCCAGTTATAATGCCTGGACAGCAAACTTGATAATGTTGTTTTACCGGCACCTATATTTCCGGCAACAGCTATATGTTTAACTTTTTGTAAACTCATATTTATTTATTTCATGTGTTTAAATTTTTTTTGTTTAATTTAAGATGCAAAAAAAATTCCGCACCCATGGAACCACTTCGTTCTCTCATAAATTTTATTAATCATACACCTGTGTATTTTATGATTAATAAAATTCATGCTCGTTTCATATAAATTATCTGCTAATATAAAAATTATTATTTCAAGACAGTAATTTCTATTAATTTTAATTATATTTGTACCAATAAAGATAATTTTTATTTCAAAATCCCATGACGGAAAGGAAAAATCCCATATCAAGAGAACAAAAAATTGAAATTTTTGAAAGAGAATTTCTTCCTCATATCGAAGCATTAAAAACTTTTGCTTTTTACCTTACATATGATGAAGATGAAGCAAATGATCTTGTTCAGGATACATATTTAAAAGCATTTAGATTTATTGAAAAATACGATAAGGGAACTAATGCCAAAGCCTGGTTGTTTAAGATATTGAAGAATGCTTATATAAATGAGTACAGAAAGAAAAGTAAGCAACCGGATAAAGTGGATTTTGATGAGGTAATAAATTATCATGAGAGTGATGACCTGGCTCAGAATAAATATTTTGATTTGCAGGAAGAGATAGTGGAAAATATGATGGGTGATGAAATTACAAGAGCGTTAAATTCATTACCTTCTGAATTCAGAACAGTAATATTATTGGCGGATATTGAGAATTTTTCATATAAAGAAATGGCAAAAATTCTTGATATACCGGTCGGGACAGTCCGTTCAAGGCTATTCAGAGCCCGAAATATGTTAAAAGAATTATTAAAAAAATATGCTCTTTCTCTGGGATATAAAGATTACAGAGGACATAATAAAGAAGAAGAATAAATATAAATTGATAATTGAAAACCTAAGGCGATGATTGAAAAAAACAATGCATTAAATTTTATCAACAGAGTCCATGAATATCTGGACAATGCTTTATCGGAAAATGAAAGTTCACAATTTATCAAGACCATCCACAATGATCCTGCATTATTAGCCATCTTAAACAGAGAGCGAAATATGCGAACTTTTATGAAAAATAATCTTGAAAGAAAAACCGTTGAAAATAAATTCATCGAATCCATAAAGGGTCAATTATACTAATATTTACTTCAATTTATATAGTGTCTGCACAAAAACAAACTATTTTTGTAAGGATTCACTCCTGATTCCGACATTTAATAAAGTATATTGTGGTTAAAATTGTTTCCATTTTTGTAAATATACGAGTTGTACTTTTACTAATAATATTTTTTGTCAATATTTGACCAAACTATTATTTGATTTATTATTTTTATAACTAAAATGAAATATGCGAAGTAATATTTTGTTATACAATATTATTAAAATGAATATTATGACAATTAAATATTTAATCTCTTTTTTATCGATAATATTTTTAATTCTAATTTTGTCCTCTTGTGAACATAATTCTACAGGAATTGAAAATTTACCCGAGATGAGTTTTAGTAAAGATGTCTTACCTGTATTTCAAACAGGATGTGCAATCAGTGGATGCCATGATCAAAATACTGCTAAAGGGGACAGGATATATGATAGTTATCAAAATATAATCAGAGACGTGCAAGCCGGAAATCCAGACGGTAGTAAAGCATATAAAATAATGTTTGACCCTTTTCAACCTATGCCTCCAAAGTCAGTTATTCCGGAACCTGACAGAATAAAAATAAGATTATGGATATTGCAGGGAGCGAAAGATAACTGAATACGTGGTTGATTAGTCCGGTTAAGTTAATAGGAATTGGATTGATGGAGATTGGGAAATGGAGAGAGGGAGAGACGGAGAGAGGGAGAGACTGAGAGACGGAGAGGGAGAGACTTTGAGACGAAAAGATGGAGAGACTGGGAGACGGAGAGACAGGGAGATGAGTAGTGAGTGGTGAGATTGAAGTAGATTGATGTAGATTGATAGAGATTGATTAAGATTGATTAAGATTGAAAGGAAATAAAAAAATGGTGAGATGAAGTTTTAAACTTTGAGTAATTAGAATTTGGTAATAATAATAATAAAAAAAAGAAAAAAAATATGAAAAAAATTATTTTTGTTTTTTCAATACTTATACTTGGATTGCAGGCATGCTATTATGATAGTGAAGAAGAATTGTATCCGTCTGTCGAAATAGGTTGTGATACCGTAAATGTTACTTTTTCAGCAACCGTCACAGGAATATTTTCTTCCAGATGTTATGGGTGTCACAGCAATGCAAACGCAAATTCTTATGGAGAAGGAATTAAACTGGAAGATTATCAGGATGTGAAAAATGCAGCTGACGGAGGAAGACTTCTCGGTTCGATTAAACATGAACAGGGATATGCAGGAATGCCTATTGGCGCCTCTCAACTGGATGATTGCAAAATATCACAAATAGAAGCATGGATTAATGCAGGTGCACCAAATAATTAACAAACAAAATGAAAAATTTAAAATGAATAAAATATTTATATTTCTTGGATTGATTTTTATATCTTTTAGCGGTTTTTCTCAGGATATTGATGATCTGTTGGATTCAGAGTTATCTGTAACTAAAGAATATACAACTGCCACTTTCAAATCCACTCATATTATCAATAGTCATTCGGTAGCTCAGTTGAAAAAAAATCATCTTAATTTTATTATTTATCACAGGTTCGGTTCAATAAGTGGTGGGATAAGTAAATTTTTCGGCATTGATAATGCCAATATGAGACTGGGATTTGAATACGCACTGAATGACTGGCTAACAATTGGAATAGGAAGAAGTAATTATGAAAAAAATTATGATGGATTTATCAAAGCCAGGTTATTAAGACAAAGCAAAGGTGGAAAATTTTCTTCACCGGTAACTTTGACATATTTAGCAAGCTCGGAAATATTTTCAAGACCATTTAATGACCCTAACAGGAAAAATTATTTTTCATCCAGATTAACATACGTACATCAGCTATTGATAGCAAGAAAGTTCAGCGAGAACCTTTCTCTTCAATTGATGCCGACTGTTGTTCATAAAAACCTTGTTAAAACAGTAACTCAAATGAATGATCTTCCTGCAATAGGAATTGGAGGAAGATACAAAATAACCAAAAGAATGGCTGTAACATTTGAATATTACAAATCAATAAGATTTTCCAATGAAGATATTCAATATCATGATCCGATTGGAATTGGTATTGATATCGAAACCGGCGGGCATGTATTCCAACTCGTATTTTCCAATTCACCATTAATGCAGGAAGGAGGTTTTGTATATGGTGCTAATAATGATGATTTTTTCAAAGGGGATTTGCATTTTGGATTTAATATCACGAGAGTATTTTCATTTAATCACAACTAAATATCATATTTCAATATTGAAAAATATGTAAATTTAAAATAAAATAAACTTATGAAATATATCTTTTTAACCACTTAGATCACTAAGAATTCACTTAGTTTTTCACTAAGAGAATAATTCTTAGTGATTTCTTAGTGTAACCTTAAGTGTTCTTAGTGGTAAAAATACTCAGATAAGATAAGAAAATAAAATATTAATTGGTTACAAAATTATAAACACATGAAACAAATAACATTATCAATATTAACATTATTGTTTTTCACTTTGTCTTTAAATGCTCAAAAGACATTTTATACAAAATCAGGATATATCGGCTTTTTTTCCAGCACTCCATTGGAAAATATAGATGCAAGAAATCATCAGGTAGTCAGTTTTCTGAAAACTGCAGATGGAAGTTTGAATTTCGGCCTACTTGTGAAGTCTTTTAAGTTCAAGAACGCTTTGATGGAAGAACATTTTAACGAAAATTATGCAGAAAGCGATAAGTATCCTAAAGCAAAATTTAAGGGAAAGATAGTAAACCTTAGTGATATTGATTTTAATAACAACGGAACTTATATCGCTAAAGTAGAAGGGAATTTAACATTTCACGGAGTAACAAATTCCATTAAAATTGACAATATCAACCTAACGGTTAATGGTGATAAACTGACAGGTAAAGCTTCTTTTAAAGCAAAGCCTGAAGATTATAACATCGAAATTCCTTCTGTTGTGAGAGGTAAAATCGCAAAGGAAATAACTGTAAATGTAGAAATAGAGTATAGTCTTTATAAGAAGTAAGGTGTTTTTTAGTTCAGTGTTCCTTGTTTGTTGTTTTGAAGTTTGGAAGTTTTGAGGTTCAGAATAACGAATATTGATTAAGGATTTTAGATTTAAGATGTTACAAAGCCAGAGACGCTTGCTTATCATGAGCAACCCCCGATGAAATACTCCGTTGATTTCACGGGGTAAACCGCTATATCCTAAGAGGAGTGTGATTCTAGAGAAGTATTATATTGAGATGGAAGGAATTTTTCTTTTTTTGTTACTTCTCCCTTTAGGGTTGGGGCGAAAAGTAACAAAAAAGAAAAATGGGTAAATGACGGGTTATTGTTTTTATTGCTCTGTGTTGCTTATTTTGAAGAAGGGATCACTTTCGCCGATGGTAATAGCTGCTGGCGAAAACCTCAGCTTAGGCGCATGGCTAAGACCTACGCCAATTGCTTCGGCGATTAAAAAGGTTTGAACCATAAAATTTATTTGACATAAAAAAATCAGAAATATGAAAAAAATGAAAAAAATAATTGCAATAATTATCGTTTTAGGAATTATAGGTGGAGGATCTGCTTACTATTACACCTTTCATAAGCCCCATAAAAATACTTTTAATCTTAAAGCGGAATACGCATTGGCAGCCCCTCAATTGTTTTCGAAATTCGAATCGGATGAGGATAGTGCCAATAAAGAATATCTCGGAAAAATACTGGAAGTAACAGGCAAGATCGTTGACGTAAAAAAATTTGAAGGTAATTATGAAATTTCACTTGAAGATGAAATGGAAGGCATCACATGCCTGGTAGACAGTAATTATGCAGTACAACAAAAGAGAGAACTTGACAAGCTAAAACCAGGTCAAATAGTAAAGATCAAAGGTCAATGCAACGGTTACATGATGGGAGTAAAAATGGACAGATGTGTGCTAGTGCTCCAAGAATGAAATAACTCCAATAGCAAGCGAAACTATTTTTATCTGAATCGAGGCGCACAAGCAGGAGTTATGTCTTAATATAATGACTGTTTGAGCAACGAAGAGTCAGATAAAAAGAGCGAGTTTATATGGGTTTTATTTTGTTCTTGGAGCACTAATTTCCGATAAAAAATAATATCTTCGCATTCAATTATTAAATTGATGCAAAGAGAAAATTTCATAAACAAGATCAATAAATTATCTTCAAAAGGAGTTCCCTTTTTGTTCCTGATCGACTTTGAGCTGAAAAAACCACAAGTTTTTACTTTGGATGAAGCAATAAGGCATAAAGTTTTTTATAATATAAAAGGGTTTTCCAATTATTTTCAAAAATCAAATAACCAAACGATTTCAAAACTGGAAATTTTCCCTATATCCAAAAAAAGATATCTAAAAGCATTTGAAATAGTAACAGAGAATATTAATTTCGGAAACTCTTATCTTTTAAATTTGACTTTCCCTACCCGAATATCAACAAACAATACACTTGAAGATATTTTTGTGGCAGCCAAAGCTTCATACAAATTGCTTTTTAAAGATCAATTTACCGTTTTTTCTCCCGAATGCTTTATTAAGATCAAAGATGATCTTGTTTATTCATATCCGATGAAAGGTACCATTGATGCATCAATACCAAATGCAGAAAAAATAATTCTTGGTGATGAAAAAGAGCTCAGAGAACATTATACGATAGTGGATCTGATAAGAAATGACCTTTCAATAATATCAAAAGAAGTAATAGTAACTAAATTCAGATATATCGAAAAGATCAAAACCAATAATAAGGAATTGCTTCAGGTTAGTTCGGAAATAAGAGGAAAACTACCTGAAGACTGGAAAAATGACTTGGGAAATCTGTTGATAAAACTCCTTCCTGCAGGATCTGTTTCCGGAGCACCGAAGAAAAAAACAGTTGAAATAATCCGCAAAGCAGAAAATCAAGACAGAGGGTATTATACAGGTATTTTCGGTATCTTTGATGGAAAAGATCTTGATAGTGCTGTAAATATCAGATACATTGAAAACAACAAAAAGGGTTTAAGATACAGAAGCGGAGGCGGAATTACCTCTATGAGCGATCCGGACTCCGAATACAATGAAATGCTAAATAAAATATATGTTCCCATTAGTTGAAACCATAAAAATAGATAACGGAATACCTCAAAATCTTAGGTATCACAAATTCAGATTTGAAGAATCTTATCTGCTTTATTATAAATCTTTGCCGGAAAAACAATTTCCAATGCAAATAAATATTCCTTTAGAATATCAAACCGGAATTGTAAAATTAAGATTGCTCTACAACAAAAATAACTTCAGTTTTGAATATTCATTTTACAAAAAAAAGAATATCCATACTCTCAAACCTGTATTTGATGACAATATAGATTATCCGGTAAAATACACGGACAGATCAGCGATAGATAAATTAATAAAACTCAAGGAAGACAGAGATGATATTTTGATAATAAAGAACGGATTTGTAACCGATAGTTCTTTTACCAACATTGTATTTTTTGACGGTAATAAATGGTACACCCCTTCTTCACCGCTTTTGCAGGGTACGGCAAGAGAAAGACTGATCGATAAAGAGATAATCACTGCCGCTCCAATAAAATACGATGACCTGGACTATTTCAGAAAATTCAAACTTATCAATGCTATGATAGATTTCGATGATGCACCGGAAATTGATATCAAGAATATATATTAAAAACTTATAATCTTGAATATCTGACCATATATTTCTCCAAATTTTTAATATATCTGTTTTTTGCATCCAATTCCCAAATTCCGTTTTCATGTTTATAGATAAAAATGCGATGTCTTCTCCACCATTTATCCTTATTTCTGAATTTTACTTTGGATGATGATTCTTTGTATTTATAAAATCCCATTGATTGCAGATCAGATACTATATCATCATATTTTTCTTTTTTAAAATATATACTTGAAATATCGGATTCTTTACGATTTCCAATTATACAATAATAAAATATTATCGGCCATGCAACATAATTTGAAAATCTTGTAAAAAATGAATCGCTATCACTTTTATCATTTTCAAATATATACAAAAGTGCATAATACAATATAATTACAATTGCAAAAAGCACCCATTTTTGAGTTTTACTTAATGATCTTTTCTTCATTTTATTTGCTGTTTTTAATCCTGAAAAACTAAAATATATTCCTCTAGAAAGCTAAATTTCTCCAACCATTCCCGTGAAAATAAAATTTATGTCGATTTATAACAATATTATTGATTTTAAAATTAGATAATTTTTGTATCAAAAATAAATAAATTATTATATTTATAAAAAAATATAAGGTTTTATTATGAGTGTCAACGATTATTTAAAGATAAATAAAGAATCCTGGAATAAAAGAGCGGAAATTCATATCAATTCAGTTTTTTATGATGTTGATGGATTCAAAAAAGGGTAACTACTCAGGTAGGGTGCTTTTGAGATGAAAAAATTCGATTTTTTTGCGAGATGAAGCTAATTTTTTGAAGGCATAACTTGTCCCGCAAAAAGGCGGGAGTGGAGCTACGTCAAAAAAAATAGCTGAAATATGGCGAAAAAAGAGGCTTTTTCAATCAAAATGATTCTACCTGAGTAGTTACGAATTAAGAAAAGGAGGTCCTTTTGAAATATATTTTGACATGAATCAACCAAAAGGATTACGTGGTAGTGAAGGTTGTAAAATACTGGATTTCATACCTCAAAAAATGCTTTCCTTTAGCTGGAATGCCCCTCCGTCAATTCCTGAAATCAGAAATAAAGATTATAAAACAATGGTTTCTGTCTTTTTCAAATCGTTAAAAGATGGTAAGACAGCAATAACTTTAGTCCATCATGGATTTTTAAAAGGTGAGAAATGGATTGAATACCATAAGTATTTTGAAAAAGCCTGGGATATTGTTTTGAATAGGTTTAAAGACGTTACTTGTCAATAAATTTCAATATTTTGTATAAAAAAATGGCTTATTTAGAAAAAATTTTACACTTTTACTAAAAAAATGAAAAATATAGAATACATAGAAAAGAATACCAAATGGCAAAAAGCTATACCAGATTCAAAAAAATTGATGATATCCCTTATGGTCTGATAGCTCTATTGGTAAGAAAGGTAAAAATTGAATACCGGATCAAAGAATATGAAAAAAATATAAAATTAAAAAATCATGAAAAAACTTTATTTACTTCTCCCCATCCTATTCATTTCACTGAATTACGTATCAGCTCAATATGTTAATGGCATTCATATAAAAGATTTGCCAGTGAACTATATTGAAATAGAACTTAAAAAATTTCCAATAACATCAAAATACAAATTAAAAATCGATTACGGACAGAAAAAAGATAAAAGAATAGTAAGAACAAAAGACGGCAAACCTATGTATTTCAATTCAAAA
>JALVEG010000289.1 GCA_027031145.1 Saprospiraceae bacterium
GATATTGTATTTCCTTGCTTTTTGCGCACCGGCTGCTATGATTATATAATTAAATTCTTTTTGTAATTTTTCAAACAATTGAGAATCCACTTTTTTACCATAATGAATTTTAACTCCTGTTTTTTCGATTGCTTCGATATCTTTAAGAACAGATTCATTTGAAAGTCTGAAAGGCGGAATTGCATTTAATACCATTCCTCCGGCTTTGTTTTTTTGCTCAAATATTTCAACTTCAAATCCTGCTTTCCTCAAATATTCTGCACTTGATAATCCCGCAGGGCCCGCACCTATTATAGCAACTTTTAATTTGTTGTGCGAATTTTTATGATTTTTACCGTTGTTTTTAGCATTTTCCGTAACGAACCGCTTAATTTCTCTTATCAACAACGGGTCGTCATAGTTTATTCTGGTGCATTTTGTCTGACAAGGGTGGTCACAAACCATTCCTGTGGTATTGGGAAAAGGATTGGTTTGCATTATCACTTCAAAAGCCTTATCAAAATCTCCTTTGGCTGTATAATACATATAATCCGGAATATCCTGATTTGCAGGACATTTATCGACACAAGGAGCATTTATACAGTCAAAAGCTTCAAGTTGACGATCTGTTTTTATGCTGATATCCTGAATACTTGTTTTTTTATATCGATTACTTTGCAATACTTCTTCGGCGTAATTTTTAAGGAATTCATAGCTTTTTTGTCTATGTTTTTCATCAAATATTGTATTATCAGACGGCAAATTTTCAATATATTGATTCAGTTTTCCATATCCGCCGGGCTTCAATATATCCGAGCAAACAGTTACAGGATAAAGTCCCGAAGAAATGATATCCCGGATATTGAATGCAGTTGCACCACCGGAAAAAGAAATATTCAATTTTCCTTCAAACTCATCTTGCAATTTTTTAGCCAAATTGATAGAAATAGGATGAAGTACCCGCCCGCTGGCATACATCATTTTTTCATTTGGAGGAAATACATTTTTGTTATTGATACTTTCCAGGGTATTTGTAAGTTTCAAGCTAAACCGGACATTGTTTTCCTTTGCTTTTTGGCTCAATCTGCCAATTATTTTTACCGCATCATCGTATTTCAAATCGTGTTCAAAAGCAATGTCGGGAACTTGCGTATCAAATCCCGAATTATCGATTATTTCCCTCAATTTATCTTTTCCCAACAAAGTTGGATTCAATTTTATTGCCGTGTGAAGTTTCCTTTCAGTGATCAGATATTCTCCTATTTGCTCTATTTCATCAGGGGGACAACCGTGCATTGTGGAGAGCGTGATGTTGTCGGATATTTGAGGATTGATATTTAGATTTATCACATCGGGATAAATATCTTTGATCTCTTCTATCTTTTGAGCCAATTCAACGGATGCATCAGCCATTTTATCAAGGTACCATTGAACATTTTCCTGCAAAATGCCTTTGTAATCATATCCTACGCTCATATTGAAAATAGTACCCGGCTCATCATTGTCCCAACCGAATTTATCTCTCAATATATGAATAATAATCCAAGCATTGAGATATTGATCAAAAGATTGTTTTATTTTCAATTCTTGTGACCATTCACAATTGTATCCTTCATCCTGCATATCAATACAAGGCTTGGTTACATCCAGTTCATCAAGGGTTTGAACTGTCTTCAATTCCATAAATCTGGCTCCGGTCAGCCAGGCAGCAACGATATTTTGCGCAAGTTGAGTATGGGGACCTGCTGCGACACCAATCGGATTTTCCAACAAATGACCGAATAATTTTAAATTATGGTTATTATTTGACTTGGGATTATAAAACAGTTCACCCGGAATACTCAAAAAAGAATTATTTTTATCGATTTCTTTAAGCGTAATTTTAAGCAAGTCTCTTAAAGGAATTATTGAAAATCTATCTGACATTATTATTTATATTTGTACAAAAGTAAAAAAACAAAGATTATTTATATCCGACTTTTAGTGTTATTTTTGTTGTAATTCTCTAAATAGAATGCTTTTAAAATAAAATTAATACTATTTAGATAATTATTTGTAACTACTCAAGCAATTTAATTTATTGATTGTATGAGCGTTGATAGCATAATAATATTTTCTCAATTATCATTTCCCTTTTAAGGGAAACAGGAAAGGGTTCTAAATAGAAAGTTTTGAAAATATTATTATGCTAATGCGATGATTCAATGTATTTCAATTTGTTATTACTAAAAAATTAACCCGAATAGATACAATTACTTTAAAATAATTATGCAAAAATCAATCCATAGATACAAAAACTGTTCGGCAATCATTCTTGCTGCAGGTCGTTCGAGCAGAATGGGAATGCCGAAGTTTGCTTTGCAATTTTCTGAAAACAGAACATTTCTTGATGAGATTATTAAGCAATATCGTATTTTCGGGTGCAAAAAAATAGTTGTAGTAATAAATAGAGACGGGTGGATATTTTTGCAAAAACGATCAAAAAAATTTGACGCTAATATTGTATTTATAGAAAACACACATTTGGAGTGGGAACGGTTTTATTCAATAAAATTGGGGATACAAAATGTTGAAAACATCTTTCCGGTATTTATCCACAATGTCGATAATCCGTTTATTGACCAAAAGGTTTTGGAAAAACTATATTCCCTCTCTTCAAAAGACTACATCGTCCCTGTTTTTAATGGCAAAGGAGGGCATCCTATATTATTATCGCGAAATATCGCCGTAGAAATTCTGAAAGAGAAAAAAAACGATCTTATTTTCTCCGTTTTCTTAAAAAAATTTGAAAAAACCCGTGTTGATGTCGGGGATAAAAATATTTTGATAAATATAAATACGAAGGAGGAGTATGATAGGTGGATGAATGGGGAAGTGAGCAGAGATTTTTGCTAAATATTTCTCATAGTAAAATTAATTTGATTAGTCTGATTTGCAAATAGGTTAAATTTAAGGAGTTGACTAATATGAATCAAATTTTTCTTTAGCGATATTTTTAAATTTTTGATTTAATTGATTTTTAAATTGCTTACCCACCTCATC
>JALVEG010000290.1 GCA_027031145.1 Saprospiraceae bacterium
AAACTGAGGCTATTTTGGTTATGCATACATAATGCCACTAATCATATTCACGATCAACAAATGATTACTGATGAGTGTTTCCTCTACCTTGCATACCCCAAACCTTATAGGTTTTGGAAACCTATAAGGTTTACGTCCCTATAAAATACCATGATAAATACTACCCTGATAAGACTCAAACTGTACTACATCAGATTAGCCCCCGATTGAAATCTTGGGCAATGTAGATACCGGCGAGTTTGAATAGTGCGCTTTAGCGTACTTCTTTCACCACTCAAAAAAAGAGTCCGGCAAATACCGGACTCTTTTAATAATTTAAAAATTTCTTACTCTCACATTATCTGTCAATCATTACTCTCTTTGTTATTATTTCATCATTTTGCTCCAAGAGCAAAGTATATATACCGGTTGGAAGATGCGAAACATTTATTTTTTCGATAGTTCTTCCACCCTGTGCATTCAATTCTTTTGTAAAGACTTTCACTCCAAGAGTATTAACCAAAATAATTTTTCCATCCTCGTTAGGCATTGAAGTAAGATTCACTACAAAGTTACCGTCATTTGGATTAGGATAGACAGCATTGAGTTTTAGGCCGGAATCTTTTCTTTCTATGCTAATCACCTTGGACATTGAATACCTGCCGTCTTTATCTATCATCCTTAATCTATAGAAAGCCTTTGTTAATGGTTCTTTATCAACAAATTTATAATCTTGCTGTATATAAGAATCACCTGCTGCTTCCATCTTACCAATCAATGTCCATTCTTTGCCTGAAATACTACGTTCAATATAAAACATAGCCATATTGACTTCAGATAGTGTAGTCCATTGTAGTATATTGGTATTTTTGCCTGCATAACCGGAAAAGGATATCAGTTCTATAGGAAGTACTGCTCCATTAGAAGCACCGCCACCTCCTCCACCGGAAAATCCGGACACTAAATATTCAGCATAATTTTCAGTTCCAAAAGTACCATCTACCCATTCAGTAATTCCGGGATTTGTACTATGTTCTATCAATTTGATATCACCAATTCCAAGTCCACCCGGTTCAACATTAAAAGGATCTTGTTCAGTTGAAGATGAAAGTACTTTATAGAAATTCAATTCAGAAGTAGAACTCAGCGGAGTACCACCATGATTAATTATTTCAGTGTTTACCGCATCATATTCATCAGTAGTGTAATAAAATCGTATACCTACGTCTGAACTTGGTTGAGTACTTGCATTCACATCCCATTTTCTTCTCATAAATGCCCCTCCGGGAGCACCGGATACTTCAGGAAATCCATCAGTGTCATTATCTCCCCAAAAAGCATCTGTAGCACCATCTGGATCAACTGTCACATCTGTAATCACTGCACCGGAAGATCCAAGCTTCAATGAAAGTAATATATTAGTACCATTGTAATAATGTGTCCATTCCCCATCAACACAACTTCCGGTTGAAGTAGTAGATGAAGATGATGCAGGTAATACGACAAGATTATCAGGACATATCTCCTTTACTTGAATTTGGAATTCACCATCCTTATCATTATAACCATCAACTTGAACATAATAAGTATTTCCGGCAGTCAAACCGTAAACCTGCGCTATTGAATTCCAGCCATACTGACCGGCATCGCCGCTATCCTCATCGCAACCTTTTTCTGTCAAAGTTGCCATATCGCTACAATCTCCAACTTCATATATTGCAATATGCGTATCATTAAGAGGTGTATCAAAATCAGTAGTTACTTCCACACTACCTGTATTAGGAGCTACAAATGAAAACCATATAGACTCCATTGTAGTTGTACCATTCCAACAAGAACCATTAGGTTCATTTGCCTCCCCTGTACAATTAGAATTTGAATAAGTTGCAGGTGCTGCATCCACTGTAAGAGCAATAGCATCACACAGGACATCCCCTGTAACATGATTAACAGTCAGCACACCTGATACATAAGTAGTACCGTCCCAAAAACCTCCACCACCGGAACTATATCCACCATACTGATATGCACCTGAATTAAGCTTAAATCTACTTGCATAATAATATGTTCCCGGAGCTAATCCTGCACCCAATGCAGCTTGATATTCATCATTATTTCCTGAATCAACATTATAGGTTGCAGCTACCCAATCTGTCCAGGTCGAAGGATCTGTGTCCGTAGTACTATATCCAATCCAGGCCGTGATACCCGCTCCTTGTCCGGCAGCATCCGTAACACCCGGCTCATATACCTGTGCATATACATCAACCGAACCTCCTGCTGTAATAGTTGCCTGATCAGGCCACTGCAAATTACACCAATCTACCGCATCGGCAGACGCTGTGGTGAAAGTACCTTTTACACTCCAGTCACTTTGTCCAGTACCTCCTGATGCGCCGCAATCTGCTCTAACATACCAATCATAATCCGTAGCAGCTGCTCCTCCTGTCCATGTATATGGATTATCAGGTGTATCATCAACTGTTGGAGTAGTACTTGCATCAGGAGCAGGAGAACCTGCAGTTACTATATACAAATCCCAATGATCAGCTCCACCGTTTTCCGTCCAACTTAAATCTGCACCTGAAGTGGTTTCATTTGAAGCAGAAAGTCCGGTAGGTGTAGTACAAGGCCCTTCGTAAACACAAATATCAAATGTTCCAAAAACATTACCTCCATATTCCCAAAATCTAATATATACAGTTTCACCTGCTGTTAATCCCGTTAATTCGAGCATAGGCATAGAACCATTAGCACTATCATCATCGTCGCATTCTATCAATGATAAAGCACCGCATGTACCTGAATATGCAGCCATTGCTCCATCTGTGATATCCCCAACATCCGAATCAATAATAACGTGTCCAAGCGCCGGAACAACAAATGAAAACCATACATCAGCACCATTATAATTTCCGCAACCGGGTGCAGGAGATTCTCCTGAATCTGACGCATTTTCATTGGTATATGTTGCCATGGTACAACTTGTTCCAACCGTCAGAGCAATAGCACCTGAACAAACATCATTAACAGGAGATGTTTTAAAAGTATGAGGACCTTCCCATAGTGATTGTGAACCTCCTCCACAATCTGCTCTAACATACCAATCATAGTCTGTACCGGCAGTAAGTCCTGATAAGGTATATGGATTTGCGGTTACTCCTGAAACAGTTGTACCTGATCCCTGTGTAAAACCTGATGCCCCCCACTCTATATCCCAGATAGTAGCAGAACCGTTTTCAGTCCATCCGAGATCTGCTGATGTAGCAGTTATATTTGTTTCTGTTTGAGCAGTAGGTTTAGGGCAAGATCCGACATCTTCCAGACAAATATCAAATGAGCCCGCAGCTGATGCTCCATCAAACCATAAAAGCATATAATATGTAGTACCTCCTGTCAGACCTGTAATATTACTTAGTGTAGCAGGATTATCTTGGCAAGTATTTGGAATCTCAGTTCCACCGCATGCATCAAATAAAACTATACCCGGATTTCCTGTTGCAGTTCCTGCAGTATAATTTACAACGACCTCACCTGAGGCAGGAGCAACAAATGAATACCATACTCCTATATTATCTCCTGTATTATCACAACTTGTATTTCCATCTGCAGTAGCTGAGGTTGCATCTGTAGTCACTTGATTTGTCGGACAATCTCCGGGATTACCAACTGTAAGAGCTATAGCTCCTGAACAATCATCATTAGCAGGAGGTGGTGGTGGAGTCCCGACACAAACATCAAATGTAGTATTTTGACCTCCAGTAGAAGTATAAGTATAGACTCTAATAAAATAAGTGTTTCCAACAGTAAGTCCTGATACCGTTTGTGAATTAGGATCACTACATGTACCTGGCACTAATGTAAGCCCGCCAGGGCACGTACCTTCCCATACAGAGTGATAAAGATCGGTTGTAGAACCTGCCGCATTCAACAATTCAATTTTATGTTCTGTTGCTGTCGCAACAAATTTAAACCAAACATCATCATCTTCAGTACCACTACATGCGGAAGCATCTTCCGGAGATTGAGTTGCATTTTCAACAGTACCACTTGTAGTAGTTCCACAATTCAAATCATTATTAACCGTAACCATATAAGCTCCGTCACAATCATCATTAGCAGGAGGGGGTGGTGGAGTGCCAACACAAACATCAAAAGTAGTATTTTGTCCACCTGTTGATGTCCATGTATAAACTCTGATAAAATAAGTGTTTCCAACAGTAAGTCCTGATACCGTTTGTGAATTAGGGTCACTACATGTACCTGGCACTAATGTAAGTCCTCCGGGGCACGTACCTTCCCATACTGAATGATAGAGATCCGTTGTAGAACCTGCTGCATTTAACAATTCTATTTTATGCGATGTAGCTGTTGCCACAAACTTAAACCAAACATCATCATCTTCAGTCCCACCGCATGCAGAAGCGTCTTCAGGAGACTGAGTTGCATTTTCAACAGTACCACTTGTAGTATTTCCACAATTCAAATCACTATTAACCGTAACCACATAAGCTCCGTCACAATCATCATTAGCAGGAGGGGTACCTAAAGTAGTGAAATTATGAGGTCCAACCCAATTACTATACGTTCCACCACCACAATCGGATCTCACATACCAGTCATAATCTGTTGATGCAGTTAAGCCACTAAGAGTATAAGGATTTGCTGTAACAGCGATCGTTGTTCCACTTCCCTGAGCATATCCTGTTAGACCATATTCAATTTCCCAAGCAGTATTTCCACTATTTTCAGTCCAACTTAAATCAGCTGAAGTAGATGTAATATTACTTTCCGCTTGATTTGTCGGATCAGTACATGTCGGACAATTATCAATATCAAGTGTATAACCAACGCTTTGCGGAGTTGCCCAAGTTGAAATTACAATATAATATGTTGTACCTGCTGTTAAATTCACACCTGAAAGAACTCTATCATCCGTGGTACTATTCCCTTCAAATGCCACACAAGTGGCGGCATCAATAGGACATCCATCTAAAACGTGTATTCCAGAATAAGTGTCATCTAAATTGCTCAAAGTAATATCAACACACTCGTCTACTGCAGGCGTATAACTGTAAACCACATCATCCCCGCTTAAATAATAATTATTACAAGGACTATCTCCATTATCATAATCATCACCATAATTGGAAGTATTGTCTGATGTATTGTATGGCAAAGAATTTATAACAAGTGGAAAATCACAGGTGTATCCATCATCCATAGTACTAAAAGTATGCGGACCAACCCATGAACTTTGCCCTGAGCCACCACTGGCACCACAATCCGCTCTTACATACCAGTCATAAGTTGTTCCTGCTGATAACCCTGATAAATTATATGGATTTGCAGTAACAGAAACGGTTGTTCCGCTTCCCTGTGCAAATCCTGTTGTTCCATATTCAATTTCCCATGTAGTAGCAGAACCGTTTTCAGTCCATCCGAGATCAGCAGAAAATTTTGTTATATTGGATTCCGTTTGAGCTGATGGGTCAGGGCATGAAGGTGGATCAACAACGGTAAGAGTATAATCTTCAGTTTCCGCTCTTGTTCTTTCTCCACAAGGATTCGGATCAGAACTATAATAATCACATCTTGTTCTCATCCTATAATTTCCATTTGCTGTTCCTCCAGGTATGGTAATTGTTCCAGATGCATTAGATACATATCCTCCACTAGCATAGACCTTCTCTCCAGCATCATCAAAATCTAAATCATTATTCCAGTCTACCCAGATATTAAATCCAACTGTAGTACCAACAAAAGCTGCAGAAAAATCAAACGTACCAGTTGCATAACTACTTACAGACATTGCAGTAGCATTTTCATATCCATCAGTTGCATATCCTGAAGAAGTATTGGATATATTTGTAGAACCTCCTGTAGTCGTAAAATCATCAGTATAAGTAGAAGAACTAGTAGATGTAGATAAACAATATCCTGTATAAAAAGTACTGGGACCAACCCATCCAGAATAATCTCCACCACCACAATCGGCTCTTACATACCAATCATATTCTGTATTAGCTGATAACCCTGAAAGAGTATATGGATTTGCAGTAACAGAAACGGTTGTTCCGCTGCCCTGTGCAAATCCTGTTGTTCCATATTCAATTTCCCATGTAGTAGCAGAACCATTTTCAGTCCATCCGAGATCTGCTGAAGAATTTGTAATATTGGATTCTGTTTGGTCTGATGGGTCAGGGCAGGCAGGAGGAGCCTCAATCAAAACATCATCAACGAAAAGATTATACTGATCTGCATCAGAGTAACAGTTTAAAGCAAAATAATAAGTCCCATCAGCAGGAGCTGTATATGTTCCTGATTGCTTTACGAAACTAGTATTTGTTAGCCCCGGTAAATCAATAAGGGTCGTGGTTTGACTTGCCACAGTTTGAGCAGTACCAACAGTAAATTTTAAATTCTCAGGATAGGAACTTGAAGCAACTTTCTCATAAAACTCCCAATTAACAGTTTCTCCGTTATTCAAAGTCACGGCTTTTGTAAACAACCAAGTATCAGCAGCATTAGAACCATTGTAATGATACTCTGCTGAATTATTTCCTGTATTAGAATTTGAGGAAGATGTATTCTGTATCCAGTCATTACCGGATCCATTGTTCACAATCAACCAATCTGTTGGAGGCCATGTTGCTCCTTCAAAACTTTCATCAACATATTGTCCATAAATAAATGAACCCATTAATGCAAAAAATAATAATAGTAATAATTTTTTCATAATAATTTGGTTTTAATAAATGAAATTTCATTATAAAATAATTTACACTACAATACCCCCTCTGTCATTGATAAACAATAATCAAAACGAGCAAAAATAATATGTAAGTAAATCTAAATTTCGTCTTTGATCTGCGGTAACCACCCAAATAGAATCATTCTTTCATTTCAAAAGTATCCTGACTGAATAGTTACTATCTACATAATCACGCCACAATTTATAAAAAAAATTAAATTAAATAAAAAAAATAATCTTTCTTTTTTTCATAAAAATTATTAAGTAATATTTTATTTTTTTATTTATTAATATTGGTAGTTATATTTCGTATTTTTTTATATTTTCGATATTTATTTTGTATTATTATATTTTCTAATGTTTTATTTTAAAAAATTTCATATACACTCTGATACATATAAATTTCAATAAAATAATAAGTTTTCATACTATCTATTCTTAATTCCATTCCGGTTACAGTCTGTTTAAAAACAGTACTCCAAGTGTCATTTTGTCAGTATTTTAGCAATGGTACATATTTTGCAATATCTATTCAAAAAAATAGGACTATGGCAAATACAAAAATAAAACATAAGAAAGGACAAATTGGCGTTAGTGCTGAAGATATATTTCCTTTGATAAAGAAATTTCTTTATACCGATCAGGAAATATTTTTAAGGGAATTGATAGCTAACGCAATTGATGCCAGCACCAAACTAAATGCATTGGCATCTAAAGGAGACTTTAATGGTGAATTGGGAGATATGACCATAGACGTCATTCTTGACGAAAAAGCTAAAACCATTACAATAAAAGACAGAGGTATCGGTATGACTGAAGAAGAAGTGATCAAATACCTCAATCAGGTAGCTTTTTCTTCTGCAAAAGAATTTTTGGAAAAATATTCCGGAGAAAATCTGATAGGTCATTTCGGTCTGGGATTTTACAGCGCATTTATGGTTGCTGACAAAGTTGAAGTACGAACCAAATCATATAAAGAAGATGCAAAAGCTGTAAAATGGGAATGCGACGGAACTCCCGAATATACTCTTGAAGAAATAGACAAGAAAGACAGGGGAACGGAAGTAATTCTCCATATTGGTGAAGAAGGTAAAGAGTATCTTAAAAAAGATAGAATTCAGGAATTGTTGGATAAATATTGTAAATTCCTTCCTGTTTTGATCAGATTCGGAAAGAAAAAGATATATAAAACCGAGGGAGAAGGTGAAAACGCGAAGCAAGTAGAAGAAGAAGTTGACAATATTATCAATAATCCTCATCCTATCTGGAAGAAATCTCCAAATGAACTAAAGGACGAAGATTATAAGAATTTTTATCACGAAATGTTCCCCGGAACTTTCACAGATCCTGTATTCTGGATCCATCTGAAAATGGACTATCCTTTTAACTTAACGGGAATATTGTACTTCCCTAAAATAACAAATAACTTTGATGTTCAAAAAAGTAAAATCCATCTTTACAGCAATCAGGTTTTCGTTACAGATGATGTGAGAGCGATAGTCCCTGAGTTTCTGATGTTGCTTCACGGAGTTATAGATTCACCGGATATTCCTCTTAATGTATCAAGAAGTCAACTTCAAAATGATCATAGAGTAAGAAAAATAACATCTTACATCACTAAAAAAGTTGCTGATAAATTGAATGATATTTTCAAAAAAGACCGTAAGGAATTTGAAAATAAATGGGATGATATCAGCACTTTTGTCAAATACGGAATGCTAACCGATGATAAATTTTATGAAAAAGCAATCAAATTTGCTCTATTGAAAGATGTTGACGGTAAATTTTATACTTTTGAAGAATACAAGAAAAAAATCGAAACAAATCAAAAAGATAAGTACGATAAACTCGTATTTATTTATACAAATGATAAGGAGGGACAACACTCTTATATCGAATCAGCTAAAGATCAAGGTTATAATGTCTTGCTGATGGATAATATCATCGATGTTCACTTTGTTCAATTTATGGAAACAAAAGAAACGAATATCACTTTTGTAAGAGTGGATTCTGAAACATCTGACAATTTGGTACAAAAAGATGAAAAGAAAGAATCCGTACTGTCAGAGAAACAACAGGAAAAAGTCAAAGAGTTATTCACTTCATCATTGAAAGAAGATGAAAAAAACATTGAACTTAAAGCATTATCACCGGAAGAATTACCTGTTTTGATAACCAAACCTGAATTTATGAGGAGAATGAAAGAAATGCAGCAGTATCAAAATATGGGATTGGGAGAAATGCCGGAAACATACAATATCATTATAAATACAAATAATCCGCTTATAGCAGAGAAACTTGTAAATATGAAAAGTGCAGATAAAAAAGAAAGATTTGCACAATATCTATACAACCTGGCAAAGCTAAATCAAAATATGCTTACAGGTGAAGAAATGACCAGGTTTGTTAAAACCAGTGTGGAATTTTTGAAATAATCCAAGTGAAGGGAAACACAATTCAAAAAGCACAAAAAAAGGGATAAAGGTGGAAATACCTTATCCTTTTTTTTATGTGTACTCTCTAATGACATTTCATGAATATCAATTGCTAATTTGTAAATTTCTAATACATTGACCCGAAAACCTGCAACCTGCAACCAACCAAGTGCATTTCATTTTTTCGTTTTTCCCATACCTCGCCTCTAACTCCTAAAGGAGAACCCAACCCGCAATGCAAAAAAATGAAATGCACCTAACCAACCCTACACCCTTCTTACAAGCACTTCCCCTGTCATCTCTTCAGGTATATCCATATCGACAAGTGATAAAATCGTAGGAGCGATATCTGCTAATTTACCATCCCTGATGGTGAAATCATTAACATTTTCATTTGTAATAAAAATAAAAGGAACGGGATTCATAGAATGCGCTGTATTCGGAGTACCGTCAGGATTTCGCAGATAATCAGCATTCCCATGGTCAGCAGTTATCAATAACATATAATCATGTTCCAAAGCCTTCTCTACTAATCGCTTCAAATTCTGATCTACCGCTTCAGCAGCTTTCTCAGCAGCTTCAAAGATCCCCGTATGTCCAACCATATCTCCGTTTGCATAATTAAGAACTATCAAATCAGGTTGATTATCACATATTTCTTTCACTATTGCATCCGTTACTTCAAAAGCACTCATTTCAGGTTTAAGATCATAAGTGGCAACTTTGGGAGAAGGAATAAGAATCCTTTTTTCTCCCGGAAATTCCTCTTCCCTGCCACCGGAAAAGAAAAATGTAACATGAGCATACTTCTCTGTTTCTGCAATTCTCACCTGTGACTTTCCTGCTTTGGAATAAACTTCTCCTATAGTATTTTTCAGATTATCTTTTTCAAAAACAACATGAATATTTTTAAAACTTTCATCATAAGCAGTCATAGTAGCAAAAAATAAATTCAGTTTATGCATATAATTCTCCTGCATATCCGCCTGGCTCAATACATATGTCAGTTCACGTGGTCGATCCGATCTGAAATTGAAAAATAAAACAGCATCTCCATCTTCAATAGTCCCAACCGGATCACCTGCTCCGTCATGTATTACAACAGGTTTTATAAATTCATCCGTAATCCCGTTTCTGTATGAAGTATTAATCGCATACATTGGATTTCGTGCTTCTTCACCTTCGCCGAGCACCATTGCATCATAAGCTTCTTTTATCCTGTCCCATCTTTTATCCCTGTCCATAGCATAAAAACGACCTGAGATCGTAGCTATTTTCACATTTGGTTTTCCTTCTATATAATCCGTTAACTGCTGAATATAATCTTTGCCACTGTGTGGGTCTGTATCTCTTCCATCCATAAAGGCATGAATAAAAACAGGGATATTTTTGCTGTTAAAAATATCTATTAATGCAAATAAGTGTTTTATATGCGAATGAACACCCCCATCTGATAAAAGACCTAATAGATGAACAGGTTTATTATTGTCTTTTGCATAAGAGATCATCTCTTGAATCACAGCATTCTTTTCCAATTCTCCGGTTTCAATAGCTTTATTGATCTTAATCAGATCCTGATAAACTATTCTTCCCGCTCCAATATTCATATGCCCCACTTCAGAATTTCCCATTTGACCATCAGGTAAACCTACATATTTGCCGTATGTTTTTAGTTCGGAATTTGGGTATTCTTTCAATAAATAATCATAAAATGGAGTTTTTGCCTGAGCTATTGCATC
>JALVEG010000291.1 GCA_027031145.1 Saprospiraceae bacterium
TGAATTTGCAAAAAGCGGTGCTGCCGGAATCTCTTGCGCTGTTATATCCGGTGATGATCAATGGACAGGAGTAGCCGGTCTGTCGTCTCCTACGGATAGTATGACTTCCGAAATGGTTTTAGGAATAGGTAGTTTGACAAAAAGTATTTCTTCTGCTGTTATTTTAAAGCTTGAAGAAGAAGGAAAATTGTCTATAGATGATCTTGTTGAGAAATGGATAGGAAAAAGAAAATACGTTGACAGTACTATCACCATAAGACAATTGCTCAACCATACATCGGGTGTATATAATGTGACAGATAACCCCAAGTTTGTCCAACAAATTCAATCCGGGACAGACAGGATTTGGACACCTGAAGAAGTATTGGATAGTTTTTTACTGGAACCGTATTTTGCACCCGGTGATAGCTGGCATTATTCCAATTCGGGATATATCATGATAGGAATGATAATTGAAAAAGTCTCTGGAAAGAAATATCATGAGGTCGTGAGGGAAAAATTATTAAAGCCTTATGGCTTGGATAGTATGTATCTAAAACCATATGAAACTAATAGTCTTGAAGTTGGTCATTTTTGGGCTTCTCCTACCGGAGGAGATCAGGGAATAGATTTGACAGGCTTAGGTTTTGATTTGAAAGCTTTGTTTTCTGGAGCATGGGCTGCGGGAGCATATATGGCAAGGACAATAGATATAACAAAATGGATGAGCTTATTAGCTTCAGGAAAGGTTTTGAATGCTGAGTCTCAAAAAGAATTATTAAAAGGTGTTAGTCTGGGTAATAATACTTATTATGGATTGGGTGTTGGATATCTAATAAATCCTGACAGCAGTGTATTTGCCATTGGTCATGATGGAAATATAGGATATACAACAAAGGTGTATCATTTTTTAAAGGAAAATTTGACAATTGGAATACAATGCAATGATGCAACTGTATCTGCAAATACACTAAAAAATATTTTGAATAGAATATATTTGGCATACAAAATTAAAACGAATATTGTTGTTAATCACGATGTTGATACCAGGCTTATGGTATATCCAAATCCTGCAAAGAACACAGTCTATATCGATTTTACCAACATAAAGTTAAATGAAATCACCATATATAATAACTTTGGGAAAAAAATGGATAAGATTTCGTTGGTAAATAAGAGGAAAATAAATATTGATATTTCCAGATATCCAAAAGGTATTTATTATGTGAAAGGTAGGAATGTTATTGGTAGGTTTACCGTTTTGTAATATCACAACATTCATAGGTGTTAAAATTTGGAATCCATTAACCCGCATTATTTTGTATCCCGGCTTGGCAAAGTAATGGGAAATGCGAAAAAAGTAAAATGAGCCCGTTAATAATTGAAGTTAATTGCTGAAACTTATATTATTATTGATACTTTTGCGCTTTGTTTAATTCTTAAGAATAATATATGACATTAATAAAATCAATATCAGGTATTAGAGGAACCTTTGGTGGAAATCCGGGAAGCAATTTGACACCGGTGGATATAGTGGAATGCACGGCAGCTTATGCGCAAATCATTTTGGAGAAAGATGTTCCGAAAAAGGTCGTAGTTGGACGTGATGGCAGAATGACAGGAGAGATAGTAAATGCATTGGTCGTAAGCACTCTGATGAGTATGGGATTGGATGTTGTCGATCTTGATTTTTCGACTACTCCTACTGTTGAGATTGCAGTGACTGAAGAAAATGCCGGAGCGGGTATCATTTTGACTGCCAGCCATAATCCAAAAGAATGGAATGCACTTAAATTTCTGAATGAGAAAGGAGAGTTTATTTCGCCTGAAATAGGCGAGAAAGTATTAGATTATATCCAAGACAGTAAAGCAGTATTTGCTCAATTGGAAAATATCGGTTCTTATGAAAAAAATGAGGAATATATCAGCATCCATATAGATAAAATTTTGAAATTACCTTATGTAAATGCTGAAAGTATCAAAGAAAGGAAATTTAAGATTGTAGTTGACTGTATTAATTCAACCGGATATATTTCAATTGTTCCACTATTGAAAACATTGGGTTGCGAGGTGATCGCTATAAATGCCGATATGACAGGTGATTTTGCTCATAATCCCGAGCCGCTTCCCGAACATCTTGAGGAATTATCCAATCGGGTAGTGAGCGAAAAAGCGGATATGGGAATCTCTGTTGATCCGGATGTGGATAGATTGGCATTTGTAAATGAAGATGGAACAATGTTTGGAGAAGAATATACGATAGTTGCTGTGGCTGACTATATATTGAGTAAAAAACCCGGAAACACCGTATCAAATTTGTCCTCAAGCAGAGCATTGAAAGATATAACCGAAAGATACAATGGTAAATATTTTCCTTCCAAAGTTGGTGAGGTAAACGTGGTAAATAAAATGAAAGAAGTGAATGCGGTATTTGGAGGAGAGGGCAATGGAGGAGTGATATTACCTGATTTGCATTATGGTAGAGACTCATTGGTCGGAGTGGTTTTGGTATTAGCATTATTGGTCGAAAGGGGGATTAGCTTAAAGGAACTGAAAAGTACCTATCCGGAATATGTGATAAGCAAAAACAAAATTCAGCTATCCGACAAAGTTAGCCCTAATGATATTTTGGATAAACTTGTTGATAAGTATAAAAATGAAAAAATCAATATTGAAGACGGATTGAAAATTGATTTTGCAGATGGCTGGGTGCAATTGCGAAAATCCAATACGGAACCGATAATGAGGGTTTACGCCGAAAGTTCATCGGAAGAAAAAGCTAATGAATTTGCTCAAGCAATAATAGAAGATGTAAAAAAGATAATGGGATAATTTCTTATGCAGATATAAAAATCTTAACTTTGCATCGATTTTTTTTGGCCCCGTAGTTCAACTGGATAGAATATCAGATTTCGGCTCTGAGGGTTGAGGGTTCGAATCCTTCCGGGGTCACCGGTATGACTTATCATAAAAAAAGAGGCAATTCACGGTTGCCTTTTTTTTATATAGGTGTATTTCATTTCTTTTTAATAAGGTTTTT
>JALVEG010000292.1 GCA_027031145.1 Saprospiraceae bacterium
ATTAATCCCCCCGCAGTTTACCCCGTGAAACAAACGAAGTGTTTCACCGGAGGCGGGGAAAAAAGAGGAACACTCCCTTGATCAACGGAGGAGGTGGAATTTGAGAGTTGAAATGTTTTGAATATCGAATATCGATTAACCCCGTAGAATTATTATTCAATGGGGTAAACGATTTAAGATTTTAGAAATGGCGATATATTAAAATCTGAATATCAATAACTTCAACCTCTTTTTGATGTGTAGATTACCGTCTGCTTTACAGGCTGTGTGAAAATTGGTTTTCCAAATTTATAAAAAATTGGCGGTAATTGATTTTCAATGATTTACCCTTTAGGGGTAGGGGCAAATAAATCATTGAAAATCATTTGGAGGAGTTTTTACACAGTCTGTTTAGCTGACGGATTAGATAAATATAACATAACTCATAAAGCGGAACCACATAGTTATTTTGGCGGTATTTTTGTGGCGATAGCAAACAAAAATTGTGACAAAATGAAAAGATAGCGAAACTGTCTGAATTAGGATTTACCCCGTAGAATGATATTCAACGGGGTGAAGGATTTGAGGATAGTACGATTTTTTGGTTTTTGTTTTGTGTTTGGTGGCTGCTTGCAAAGAGGTCAGAGACCCCCGTACATTTCATTACGGAGCAGGCTTTTCCAGGAAGAGTGGTTAAAGGCAATGTTTTGAAAGGGTGACTGAAAGATGGGAGATGAGAGTTGAGATGGGAAGTCTGGAATATTGGAATATTGTTTTTGTGTTTAGATATTTTTGGAAGCAAAATCAGAGACATTCGCTTATAGGCATATTGAAATGCTCTAAGTTTTATATTTTAACATAAATGTAAATAAAGAGATTTATGATTTCGGATAAAGTAATGAAATTGCAGAAATACTTTTATCAGACAAATGATTATTTGGATGATGACCGTTTTTCTGATAGAATTCTGATACTTGGTATAGGTAATTATCTCATGGGAGATGAAGGGATAGGCGTTCATGTTATTCATGCATTGGATAAAGAAGATCTACCGGAAAATGTAGACATAATGGATGGCGGTACGGGAAGTTTTGATTTGATGCCTATTTTGGCAAAATATCCTTTGGTTATTTTTATTGATGCGACAATGGATTTTAAACCAGCAGGCACTATTGATGTTATATATCCCAAATTTGCTGCGGATTTTCCTACTGTATTAAGTGCTCATGATGTAGGACTTAAAGATATGATTGACGCTCTTGAATTTAAAGGTGAATTACCAAAAATAATACTTATCACTGTATCTATAAGGGAAATGATACCAATGACCATTGAATTAACAGATAATGTTAAAAAAAGTATACCTGGTATTATCGATAAAATAATGGATATTTTAAGTAAAATAAAAGTTGGCAAAAAGATTGTGTAATATGTAAATACATGTATTGTAATTAAATTGCAATAAGATTATTAAAAAGCTTATTCTATTTCCGTGAATAAGCTTTTTTCTTATTTTTGTGTTTTATGTTGTTTTTTTTATCGTTTCTACTCAGGTAGGGTACTTTTGAGAGGGAAAAATTGTTTTTTTTTCGACCAAATTGATTTTACCTGAGTAGATATTAAAATTTAAACAGATGAAATTTGTAAGTGAATATCGCGATGCGGAAAAGGTTAAAAAACTTATTGACGAAATTTCAGGAATAGTCACAAAACCATGGAAAATCATGGAAGTTTGCGGTGGACAGACTCATAGTCTGGTGAAGTATGGTATCTTGGATCTTTTGCCAAAAGAGATAAGTATGATACATGGTCCCGGATGTCCCGTTTGTGTTACTCCTTTGAATCTAATTGATAAAGCTATATATCTTGCAGAAAAACACAATGTAATACTTTGCTCTTTCGGGGATATGTTAAGAGTTCCCGGTTCGGATAAAAGTTTATTGCAGATAAAGGCAGAAGGTGCTGATGTCAGGATACTTTATTCTCCAAGTGATGCGGTGAAAATAGCAAAAGAAAATCCTGATAAAGAAGTTGTGTTTTTTGCCGTAGGATTTGAAACTACTGCACCTGCAAATGCTTTATCAGTAATCCAGGCAAAAAAATTAGGATTAAAGAATTATTCTATCCTGGTTTCTCATGTCTTGGTACCACCAGCTATCAAAGCGATAATGGATGATGAAGAAACAAGGATAGATGCATTTTTAGGTGCAGGGCATGTGATGTCTATTATGGGATTGAGTGAATATTATCCTTTGGTTGAAAAATATAAAGTTCCGATAGTTGCTACGGGATTTGAACCGGTTGAAATGCTTATGGGAATTTCTGCTGCAGTAAAACAATTGGAAAATGGTGAATATAAAATGGAAAATGCCTACAAAAGGGTGGTACGGGAAGATGGTACACCGGCAGCGAGGAAACTTATTTTTGAAGCTTTTGAAATAAGCGACAGGATGTGGCGTGGTATTGGTACTATTCCTTCTTCAGGATATGAACTTAAACCTGAATATAAAGAATATGATGCCAATATAAAATTCAATATTGATATAGATAAGGCAAATGAAAGTATGTTGTGTATAGCGGGACAAGTGTTAAAAGGAATTAAGAAACCGTTTGAATGTCCGGCTTTTGGTAAAGAATGTACTCCCGAAAATCCTTTGGGTGCTCCTATGGTATCCTCAGAAGGTGCATGTGCTGCGTATTATCATTACACTTCGTAAGGGCGCATTTCATTTTTTTTGCGCTGCGGGTTGATTCTCCTTTATTTATCCCCTTGGGATTTATCCCTTTTGGAGGAGTGAGAGTCAAAGAATAGGAAAAGCGAAAAATGAAATACACCTCTTCGTAATAAAACAAAATAGACTTTATTTTATGAATTCATTTTCTTTTCTTGTGAAACCAATTAACCCGAATTATTCATGTTTTTAGCTTTATGTAGATGCAAGGCATCGAAATACGCAGATATATCCTTATATTTCAAGTGTTTCGTAACGCAGCAGATGTATAAAGAAAAAATCAAATGACGCCCCAAATTTTGGG
>JALVEG010000293.1 GCA_027031145.1 Saprospiraceae bacterium
TTAAAAAAACAGAGAATGCGATTCAAATTTTGAGTGATCTTTATGCTCAAAATAAAATAATGGACACCAGACTTATTAAAGCATATAAAAAACTTAAAAAATTTGGTTTGACAAGATTGTTCAGCAATACAATCCTTTTATTTAAAAAACCTATAATGAAAAATCTATTTTCGTCCAACCCTAATTTAACATTATTGCAATACTATAAATTGGCATTGTTTATTAAATCTAATTAAGATGAAAAATATTATCAGTTTAAGAATTCTATTTTTTATTTACTTTTGTTTTTTAAGTGTAAGTTTCCATGCTCAAATCATATCTTTAACAAAAACTAAATATTTTTATGATAAAATTGGGCATGAATTGTTTGTGAAAGATGATTTCGATGGAGATTCAGAATATGAATTTTTAACCGATGCTAATAATAAATCTGTGATTTTAATCGGAAACATTGAAAATGGAAATATTGAAACTAAATATAGAAGTAATCTTGGAACCAGTTTTAATAAATTGGTTTATGAAGATACTGATTTTGACGGACAAAAAGAATTATTTGCCATTACTAAAGATAATTTTGTTTATGAGTTATCTATTCCGGAGTTAGAAGTGATAGATACTTTTAAAATTGAGTTGGATTATTATGAAATATCCGATATTATTTTTAGTGATCATGATCAGGATGGAATGTACAATTGGATAGTTATTTCAGAGTATAAAGGTTCATATATTTTGAATGCAAATGATTTTCATGTTGAAAAGGAATTAAATAGTGAGATTGAAGGTGATAAGATTCGCATAGCAAATTTTGATGATGATCCGGAAAATGAGATTTTTATATATACTCAGTGGAAGAGTTATCTGTTGAATTCAGCTAATTATTCGATTGAAAAAAAATTTGGCGATTATTATAAAGATTTTGAAATTGTTAATTTTGATAATGATAATAAAAAGGAAATTCTTTTTTTAGGTAGAGATAATCTCAGTTTGTATGATCATAAAAAAAATACAATTATTGACAGTGTAGAAGTAAATAATTCTTTCATAAACAATATTTTTGTGGGGAATATTGATGATGATACCAACGATGAGATAATTTTGTATGCTGACAGTTATAATACTTTTGATATGTTATTGATAGATACAAATCCTTTTGGCAAAATAAAAAAAGTGAAAAGTCCTTTTTACAAAGATATTAAGATAGGAAAATTATTATCTTTTGATGACTTTTTTTATAAGGGCAATAATAATTTATTATTCTTTGATAAAACATTTCAATCTTTTGATTATAAAAAAGGCATACTTTTAGGACAAACCAATGATTTTAGTTTTCCTGAAATTTCAATATTTGATAATCTTGTTTCTCAATCGGAAAAAGATATAGTTTTAGTGTCAAGATCTAGTAGTACCGGATCGGATTGTGAAAAATTGTTTTTCATGAATTATGATAGTTTCATTGTTGAAAAAGTTTTATCTCCAGATTTTTTTATGCCTGATAAAATCAATCCCCCAATTAATAGTGATGTTGAAAAATTCAAATTAAAAGCAAATAAAACTTATGATATAATCGTCAATGGTAGTTATAACGAACATTTGGTTTTTTACGATCCGGAACATAATTTCAAATACAATGATGACATTTTTAAATCGGATTACTATTTTACTGATGATTATGATTATGACGGAAATTATGAGTTATATCTTTGGGATTCAAGCAAAGACATTAGATGTATTGAATTTGAAAATGACTTAAAATATCATAATGAGTTTTCGATATTAAATAATACTTGGACCAATTATGTATCAGTATGCAAAGTTGATAGTAATAAATATAAAAAGATAGTTAGCGTAAAGCTTAATAAAATTAACATTTATGATCCTGTTACATCTAAAACAGAGGAATATCCATTTGAAATCAGTAGCAAATTGCAAGAATTGTCTTCATTTATTTCTCAAAAAGGTTCTTATTCTTTATATGGGTTAAGCAAACATAATTTTTTTATTTTTGATTTGAAAGATAAGGGTTTAACACTCAATTTGGATTTTTCAAGTAATAGGATTAATTCAGTTAAACATTTTAGAATGAAATCCGGTGATAGCTTTGTTAATTATTTTATTATATATGGGGATAAAATAATTCTAATTGATGAAGAAGGCAATGTGATTGAAACCAGTGACAGTTATCCAGAGTATTGGGCTACTTCGACAAAAATGCATATTCATGATTATGACAATGACAGGAAACCTGAAATATTGACAACATACAAATATGGAATTTTAAATTTTGAATTTGATTTACCGGGCTACTTTTATCAACCTTTTCATTTGACTTATAATTTTCCGCAAAATAATTCTATTAGTGATATTAAAACGCCAATATTATTGAATTTTAACAGTGAAGTTAATAAAAGTGAGATTTTGAAAAATGTTAAAATGTATTCTGATTTGACTGAAGATACCATCGCATTTGTTGTAAATAAAACACAAGGATTTCAATATGAATTGAAACCTATGAATGATTTGATGCTCAATGATAAAATAGTTGTTACGATATCGAATGAACTTAAAAGCAATAGCAATCTTTATTTTGATGGAAATTTAAACGACTATGTTGAACTTGACAGCTCTGATAATTATACTTTTATTTTTTATACGCTCAAACAAAATATTATAAATAAACCGGAGATTGATTGGGAGTCAAATATTGTCAGTTCTGTATATAAAGACACCAAAAGACTTGTAAAATTCAGTATTGTTGATAACAATACGATTAAAGATAATATAAAATCATGTTTTCATGGCTTTGTAGAGGATTTTAATAATAATACTGAACAGTTAGCATTACCTGTTGATTATATTTTCGACAGCGACAAAGAGTCAGTTGAAATTCTGATTAATACTTATGGCAAAAATGCCGGTATTTATGAATATCAAATTATTGCAAATAATTATTCCAATCCTGAATTTGATACACTCAAATTTAGTATTGAAATACTTGAAGAAAATGGGGTGTTGTTTAAAAGAGATGGAGTCAACAATTTGAATACATTCGCTCAAAATAACGATACGGTTAAATCGGTATTCAGGTTAAAATGGGATAGAAACTTTGAAAATGCAAATGCCTTTAATAATAATCGAATAGTAGGTGAAAAGGATGCTATATTTTTGATAAAAAGAGAACAAGAATCTTATAATAAGGATTCATTGTTCCTGTACAAATTTAATTTGTCAAATGGAAATTTAATTTGGCGCAAATTTATTGGTTATAAAGCTGTTGCAGGGGATTTGGTACTGGACAGAGGGCTTTTATATTTTCAATATAATGATTATGTTAATTATACTCCTTTATTGAAATGTTTCGATGCATTAACAGGCGAATTTGTTTGGGAAAGCAGATTTAAAAATCAACATGTTGAAAAATTATCTCCGGTGGTTACAGATGACTATCTTGTAATGGCAGGAGGTGAGTATGGCGGCGTTTATTGTTTTGACAGATGGACAGGGAAAAAACTCTGGTATGTTAAAACAAAACAGGAAACAGATTGGACACCTTCGATATATGAAAATATGGTATATGCAGTTGCAGGGGGGGGATTAAAGGTGATAAATATAGAAACAGGAGCCGTTGAATGGCAAAATGATTTTAAAGATTATGCAAGCTTTATAAATGAGTCCGTAATGATTGACAGTATAAATAATTCGCTTATTTATAAAGGAGAAGATAGTTTGTATTCATTAAATATTTTTTCAAAAGAATTGAACTGGACTTATCCTGTTTATTACTCCAATAGCAATGCTGTTCTATATAATAACACTGTATTGTTCCCTGATAATAAAGATTTTAAAATAATAAATGCACAAAATGGAGCTTTAATTAAAGCCGTTGATGATTTTCCGCATTATTCTCAAGATATAATAGCTTCCGGTAGTTTTCTTTTTATGACAATAGGAAATAAGAGTTTGAATGTATTTGATGCTGAAACATTAAATTCTAAATGGCAATATCAAGATGTTTTTGGTGTAATAAGTATAGTCGATGATTATCTTATTATAAGCAATGACAATAAATTCTGGGTTTTCAAGTCAATCAAAGATTGTTTTGAAATGAAAGATTATTCTGATACTATATGTTTTGGAGAAAAATATGTTATATCAACTTTTGAATATGATCAATCAGGTATTTATATTGATACTATTTTCAAAAATGATACTTGTAATGAAATCTTCACTTTGAATTTAACGGTAAATAATGAGATTTTTTTGAAGGACACATTAATAGGGAAAGATTATGGTTCAGGCAATGGCTCTATTGCTGTTGTTCCTTCAGGAGGTTCCGGCAATTTTACTTATAAATGGAATACAGGTGATACCACTCAAGTTATTAAAAATCTTTCTGCAGGCATATATCAACTAACGCTTACAGATATGTTAGGTTGTTCTGAAGTTTTTAGTTTTAAAGTGGAAAAAGCTAATAATTTAGATGAGTCGTATCTAAATAATTATATTGTTTATCCAAATCCGGCAAAAAAAGGAGAATCTTTGTCCATTTTAAAGGAGGGGGATTTTTGTAATATTAAGTATATAGAAATCCTTAATTCATTAGGGCAATGGCAATATGAAATTAGTTTAAATAAAAGAAATAATTTTAATATCCCTTTGGATTTGAACAATGGAATTTATTTTTTAAAATTGATGGATAAAAATAAAAAAATAGTTGGTATTTCTAAAGTATTTATTTTTTAAAATATCCTGATTTATTTGTGTAATGCTATTGTTGTTTTAAAGATTATATTATAAATTTGATGTGTTTTAGCGTAGACACTAAATATTAAACCAAAAAATCATGAAAAGTAAAATCGTAAATATGAAAAATGATAAGAATAATGAAGAAAATTATTCTACAATGATAAGTAAATTGATTGAACCCTTTGTTGACGAATTTCCTGAAGAAATGAGTTACAATGAAATTATTCAGTTTGCTTGTTATGCTTGGAATATGGCATGTATGAGCCGAAATTTACCTGATGAGGAAACTACAAAAATGTTTTCTTCCTTTGAGGTTCCGGATGAATATTTGATACTTTTGAATAAAATGATTGAAATGAAGAAGGAAGAATTTCCTGATTATAAATATTTAATTGATGATTTTAATATTGAAGAAAAGGACGGAGAAATGATTCTTTCGGTTTATACTATGGCTGAGGATGATTATTTTGATAAGCGTATGTTCGATTCATTAAGCTCATATATTAACGATGATGAGTTTGGATTGGATGAAAGTGATTATTATCCGGGGTATATAGATAGGGTTTCTCTTTTTGTAAAAGCAAAACAACCTTTTTTAGAATGGAGAAATGAAGTTTATGTCAATGAATTTGTTTACCGGGATTATGAACCGACTGTTTATTTAATAAGCGATGATAATTCAGATATTGAAAAATGGTTGAAAAAAAATTATAATGAAATTTTCATGCGGGAATTGGATAGTTGGAATGAGAATGAAAAAACCTGGCCGCAAAAACGTTCATTTAAAATGTTCAAACAATGGTTTAGTATTGATTTTGGGACGATGGTATATGATTTGGAAGAAGAACCGGTTATCAAGGGAGTTTTAATTATTTGAAAACGTAATGATTTAAACTTTTTTTTACTTTGTTATTTTGTATTTTAAAACAAGAAATTTGGATCCCCGTAAATTAATGTTTTGATCATACCTACTCATTTAGGGTGCTTTTGAAATGAAAAAAGAGATTTTATCAGACAAAATGATCCTGCCAGAGTTGATACTTTTAATCAATTTATTGTGTTATATTTCAGACACTGACTATCTTTGCGTTTTCAAAAAATCGTAACTATTTAGGTGGATGCTTTTGAGATGAAAAAATTCGATTTTTTTGCTAGATGAAGCTTATTTTTTGAAGGCATAGTGGGGCTACGTCAAAAAAAATAGCTGAAATATAGCGAAAAAAGAAATATTTTCAATCAAAATGATTCTACCTGAGTAGTTACAAAAAAAAATCAGATTATGCAAATTCCTACAAGATATGATGCTTCAAACGAGCAAAAATGGTATGAATATTGGATGGATAAAGGATATTTCCATTCGGAACCGGATGATAGAGAGCCTTATACAATAGTGATTCCACCTCCTAATGTTACCGGTGTTTTGCATATGGGACATATGCTCAATAATACCGTGCAGGATATCCTGATACGTAAAGCGCGATTGGAAGGTAAAAATGCATGCTGGGTACCCGGAACAGATCATGCGTCTATTGCTACCGAAGCAAAAGTCGTGAAAATGCTCCGTGAAAAAGGTATAAAAAAATCCGATATCTCAAGAGATGAATTTCTCGAACATGCATGGGAATGGAAAGAGGAATACGGGGGGATAATCCTTAAGCAATTGAGGAAACTCGGTGCTTCTTGTGACTGGGATAGAACTGCTTTTACCATGGATGAAGTTCGTGGTAAGCATGTGCTTAAAGCATTTGTTGATCTATACAACAGAGGTAAAGTGTACAAGGGGCTAAGGATCATAAATTGGGATCCCGAAGCCAAAACAGTGCTTTCAAATGAAGAAGTACTTTACGAAGATGAACCCGGACATTTGTATTATGTAAGATATCAAATAGAGAATAGTGACGAGTATCTGACTATTGCAACTACCAGGCCGGAAACAATTTTGGGCGATACTGCGGTTGCAGTACATCCAAAGGATGAAAGATATAAACATTTGCAAGGTAAAAATGTAATTGTACCAATGGTTAATAGGGTAGTACCTGTTATTTTTGACAGGTATGTAGATATGGAATTTGGTACAGGTTCATTGAAGATCACCCCTGCTCACGATCCTAATGATTATGAAATAGGTCAAAGACATAATCTTGAAGTTATAGATATTTTCAATGAAGACGGAACATTGAGTGAAGAAGCTCAATTTTATGTTGGAAAAGACAGATTCGAGGTTAGAAAATTGATTACGGAAGACCTGAAAAAATCAGGGCATCTTATCAAAATTGAAGATTATGTGCACAGTGTAGGTAAATCGGAAAGAACTCATGCGGTAGTTGAACCCAGATTGTCCGAGCAATGGTATGTGGATATGGAAGCACTGGCAGAACCCGCTCTTAAAGCAGTAATGGAAGATGAGGTTGAATTTTTTCCGAAAAATCAAAAAAATACCTATCGTCATTGGTTGGAAAATATAAGACCTTGGACTATTTCAAGGCAATTGTGGTGGGGACATAGGATTCCTGCTTGGTATCTCGATATTGAAGGAGAGACGAAAACTTATGTTGCAATGACTGAAAATGAAGCTTTGGAATTGGCAAAAAAGGATACGGGAAATGAAAATTTGACGCTTTCAGATCTGCGTCAGGATGAAGATGTATTGGATACATGGTTTAGTTCGTGGTTGTGGCCTATTTCGGTATTCAATGGCTTTTTTGATAAAAAAGATATCAGTTATTACTATCCTACAAATGTATTGGTGACAGGATGGGATATTATTTTTCTTTGGGTTGCCAGGATGATCATGGCCGGATATGAATGGGAAAATGAAAAACCGTTCAAACATGTTTACTTTACAGGTATGGTCAGGGACAAATTGCGTAGAAAAATGAGTAAATCCCTTGGAAATTCACCTGATGCTTTGAAATTGATAGACGATTACGGTGCAGACGGGGTGCGTTTTGGAATGTTGAGCAGTTCTCCTGCCGGTGGAGATTTGTTGTTTGATGTAAAACTGGTTGAGCAGGGAAGAAATTTCAGCAATAAACTTTGGAATGCTATGCGTTTGGTTAAAGGCTGGACTATTGATGCCGATATCGAAACTCCGGTTGAAAACACTTTGGCAGTTGAATGGCTCGAAAACAGAATGGATCAGGTAATTGAAGAATTGGAAAATCTTTACGGCAAATACAAATTGTCTGAAGCATTGATGGTATTGTACAATTTTATCTGGAATGATTTCTTCTCATGGTACCTTGAAATTATCAAACCTGCGTTTGGTTCGCCTGTTGATAGAGAAACTTATACCAAAACAATAGATCTTTTTGAGAAGATGTTGACTCTTCTTCACCCGTTTATGCCGTTTATTACAGAGGAAATATGGCATTATATCAAAGAACGTGAAGCAGGAGATGATTGCGTGGTAAGTAAATATCCGAAATCTTCAGGATTTGATAATGAACTTTTGGAAGCAATAAATAAAGTTAAGTCAATTGTAACTAAAGTAAGGGAAACCAGAAATTCCAAGGGAATGAAACCCAAGGAACTATTAAAGCTATTTGTGGAAAAATCAGATTCAATTGAAAAATTCCTATTCTCAGAAGATATTCCGGGATTGAAACATATCCTTAAGAAAATGGCATTTCTCTCAGATGTGGAGGTTGTAGATACTCATGATGTTGAGAATACCATACCGTTTATGGCTGCGAATGAAAAGTTTATGCTGGAATATAATCTGGAAATTGATGTAGAAGCGGAAATTAAAAAAATCCAAAAAGAATTGGATTATCAAAAAGGTTTTGTCGCAAGCATAGAGAAAAAATTGAGCAATGAAAGATTTGTCAATAATGCACCTGCGGCTGTTGTTGATAAGGAGAGAAAAAAGCTTGCAGACGGTAATGAAAGAATTAAAATCCTGGAGAAATCGTTGGCAGCGCTGAAGAAATGATTTTGTAACTACTCAGGTGGTTTAATTTATTGATTGTCTGAGTGTTGGTAGCATAATAATATTTTCTCCATTATCATTTCCCTTTTAAGGGAAACAGGAAAGGGTTCTAAATAAAAAGTTTTGAAAATATTATTATGCAAATACAATGTTACAGCGTATTTCATTTTTTTTATTAAATATTTGACCTGAGTAGTTACATTTTATTTCTTGCAAAACAGAAGTGAAATAAAAATATAGATAATAAAAGCCAAAGGAATAAATGGCATTCCCGTTATTACCCATAATATTACTGAAAGGATAAATATGATCCCTGTTGTCATTTGTATTATCTTTTTTCTTTTATCTTCATCTCGTTTCATTGCCAGAAAGGGAAGAGGTGAAACCATTAATAATGCAAAGATAACAGGCAGTGCTATCCAGATATATGGCGTTTGGTTATAATCGATAATGGTTTTAGCATACTGTTCGTAGACCAAAAATGCAAAGAAAAGCCCTGTAGAAGGTGTTGGAAGTCCTATAAAACTGTTTTTCTGTTCAGTGTCAATATTGAATTTTGCCAATCTCAATCCTGCAAAAACAACCAATAATGTTGTGACTATAATTGCTGCAACATGATTTTGATTTTGCAAAACATGATGATAATAAAGGTATGCAGGAGCAACTCCAAATGTTATAAGATCTGCCAAAGAATCCAGTTCAGCACCAAATTCAGATGAGGCATTCAACTTTCTGGCAACAGCTCCGTCAAGCAGATCAAAAAATCCTCCGAGTAATATAATCAAAGGGCTGTAAAACGGATCATTTATTATAATTGCTACAAAACCTGAAGCCAGGTTCATCGCTGTCAATGTCGAAGGAATATATTTTTTCAAATTCATCAGGCAAATATATGATAAAAATTGTTAAATTTGTATAAATTATTAAAATTGGTAAATACTCAGCTTGTACATTATTGGGCTAAAGTTTTAAATATTCTAAATAGCTAAGTCCTGTCAGTTAAAGCGGACGGTGATTTATTGCACAATTTTACCGTCTGCTTTAGTTGACGGATTATAGGATTCCGCTATATATCCGGATTTTAGCCCGATACATAGTACCTGAGTAATTACTATAATGTAAATTTCTGTTATGCTATATGAATCTCTCAAAAATAATAATAATTTATTCCTGATTGCCGGTCCCTGCGTAGTTGAAAATGAACAAATGGCTTTGGATATTGCAGGTGAAGTGAAAGGAATATGCGATAGATACGATTTGAAATACATTTTTAAAGCATCATATCGCAAAGCAAATCGCTCAAGATTGGATTCATTTACAGGAATAGGAGATATAATAGCTTTGGAAATAATCGGTAAGGTCAGAGATCAATTTAGTATTCCCGTCACTACGGACATACATTCCATAGAAGAAGCAAATTTGGCGGCTGAATATGTTGATGTTTTACAGATTCCTGCTTTTTTGTGCAGGCAAACAGATATTTTAGTTGCAGCTGCTAAGACAGGAAAGATCATTAATATAAAGAAAGGTCAATTCCTTTCACCTCAGTCAATGATATTTGCAATAGATAAAGTCAGACAAAGCGGAAATAAAAAAGTTATGGTTACCGACAGAGGTACAATGTTCGGTTACGGGGAACTGATAGTGGATTTCAGGGGGATACCTCAAATGCAAAAATTTGATGTTCCTGTTATTATGGATTGTACTCATTCATTGCAAAAACCAAATACAACTTCAGGAGTTACCGGCGGGGATCCCGAAATGATAGAGACGATTGCTAAAGCAGCTGTTGCAGTAGGAGCAGATGGCTTATTTATCGAAACACACCCTGATCCGTCTATAGCAAAAAGCGATGGAGCTAATATGTTGAAACTTGATAAGTTGGAAGACCTGATTCGGAAATTAGTGAGAATTAAAGATGTTTTGGATTAAAAAAGTAAACATACATCAGTTTATTTCATTATAGTACATTTTTAGTCTGACTTTATTGTAATATAGGTAGTTTTTTATTGAAATGGGAACATTTTATTATTTTTTTTTGTCTATATATTTAAAATAGCATAGTTTTGTAATATACTAAATAATGCAATAATTCTTATTACAAAATTGTTATTATTGTATAAAATAAAACATTATGGATACTATGGATGATAAATTCTTTGAAACAGACTTCTTATTACCAAAAAATAATTTTATAATAGGAATGGGT
>JALVEG010000294.1 GCA_027031145.1 Saprospiraceae bacterium
ATTTGCACGTAATGATAATGGTTCTATTACACAACAGGTAATATATGTTGGAGGAAGTGGAAACTCTATAAATGATATTTCAAGATTTGCTTCAAGTTCAAATTGTATTGGAGTCAGATATGGAGATCAGAATGGCAATGATCTGGGTAAAATAACCGCCCCTGTAATTTCTTTTAATTCAGATGGTTTTACAATTAATGTTACTTATACAAACGGAACTGTTACCAATAATGGAGGAAATGTCCATCCGACAGATGTTTTAAATGAGAGTTTAGTTGTATTATACACAGCTTATAAATAGTTATAAAATGAATATATTAATGATTGTCTCTATATCGATTTTTTTTAAAATATTTTTTGTTCTAAAGGGAAAAATACGATTTCTTGAACAATTGATTTTTAATTTATTTTATGAGGTGTATTTTATTTTTTCACACTGCGGGTTGGGTTCTCCTTTATTTATCCCTTTGGGAGGAGTTAGAGGCAAAGTGTGGAAAAAGCGAAAAAATGAAATGCGCCCATTTTATGGCGTAAAAAATATTCTAAGTAAGTTATTTAGTAAAGAAGAGAATATTTATTTAAATCTTTTCATCCATAGGTTTCATACCGGTTCGGCCGCAATAAAACTTTAAAAAAGAAATTATGGGAAAAAAATATATTGTTTTTGCATTTTTGTTTTATTATAATTTGATATTTGCCCAGATAAGTAATCAAACAGAAGCCCACGTTGCATTTTCCAATGACAACTATATTTCAATGGATTATAATAATACAAATACAGGAAATTATATTAATGATGGAACAACTTATATCCTTTATAACTGGCATAATGATGGAATGGTGAATTTCACTAGCGGACAAACTACCGGGTTGACAAAATTTATTGGATCATCTATTCAAATTATTTCTGGAACCGGTTTGACAAATTATTACAATGTTTTATTTAATAATAGTTTTAATAATGCTTCTATATTAATTCAAAAAGAAATAAATATTTTTGGTGATTGTGATTTTACTGATGGTATTGCACAGGAAAGTGGTAATGGATTGATGATTTTTAGAGATAATGCTACATATTCTAATGTATCAGATGAAAGTTTTGTTGATGGAATAGTAAGAAAAATTGGAAATGATAAATTTGTTTTTCCGATTGGTGATGATAATGGAAGTGGAACCTTTTTATACAGAATGGCAACTATTTCTGCCCCTTTAGCAATAACCGATTCTTACGATGCTCAATATTTTTGGAAAACAACAAATTCTGCACATTCGATAACCAATAAAGAATCTGTCATTGAGAATATTGATGAAACCGAATATTGGGAAATCACTAGAACAAATGGAACTTCCGATGTTGATATTACTTTAAGTTGGCATTCATCAGAACTTACTACGAGTCCGGCTATTATTTTAAGCGATTTTAATAAATTGGTTATTGTCAGATGGGATGGAACAGAATGGATAAATGAAGGTGGTACTGTAAATATTGCTGACAGGACTATAACAACAACTCCTTCCGGTTATGGAACTTTCACACTTGGCAGGGTTTATATTGATAGTGATGGTGACGGAGTGCCGGATGAACAAGAAATTGCTGATGGTACTGATCCTAATGATAATTGTTCCTTTGTGCTTGCAAATCAAATAACAGAACCCGATGCTAATTGGAACAATTCCGATTGTGACGAAGATGGAATAACCAATCTTGACGAAAAATTAGCTAATACAGATCCTTTGGATCCATGTAGCAATACATATGTTACCGGTGATGATGTTTGTCAATATGTTACAGCTAATCCTCTAAGTTTATTAGCTCTATCGGATTGTGATGGAGGTGGTGTTGATAACATTACCGAATGTTATAGAGGAGGAAATCCGATAAATTCTATTGATGACCCTTCTCCTAATCCTGATAATAATGAATCGTATGTCAATATTGAAACAACAGGAGATCTAAAACTAAATGATAGAGACATTCCTATTGGAAGTATTTATGGAAATGCCTTACCCTTTGCAAGCAATCCTGACAATACTCTTCCTGTTATTAACACAGATGGTACCTATTCATTCGTATCATCTGTTTCGGGAATCTACATGTTCGATATTCCAATTACAATGCCAAATGGAGATGTTGTAATGGTTTTATTGACTATAAATATTTTAGATCCTGATATCGAATTAAATAAACCTATAGCAAATACTGATATAGGAACAACTTTTGAGGATAACCCTATTACAATGCCGGTGCTGGCAAATGATGAATCGGGAAATATTTTAACAGATCTCATAAATTCAAGCGTTTTAATTATTAATAATCCAAAAAACGGAACAGCTACCGTTGAACCTATGACCGGAAATATTACTTACACTCCTGACGGTGGATTTATTGGTAAAGATTCATTGGAATACAGAGTATTGGATGATGATGGAAATGAATCAACTGCATATTTTATTATTACCGTATTATCAACAAATGCGAAAAACAGCACTACTGCTTCTGATGATTATGTTACTACTTCAATAAATACTGATATAAATGGAAATGTACTAATTAATGATTCCGATCCTGAAGGGGATAATCAAATTGTATTTGCTCAGGATACAAGTATTTCTGGAGTAGGACATTTGATTTTAAACAGCAATGGAACTTTTGTTTTCACACCTGAACATGACTATATTGGACCTTTACATTTTCCATATAAATTAAAAGATGATAATGTTGAGCCGGATACATCTTATGCTACATTATATATTTTAGTAGAATCGGTTTTTGCCAGGATTGGAGATTTTGTATGGGTAGATCTGAATGGAGATGGAATCCAGGATGCAGGTGAACAGGGGTTGGCAGGAGTTGAAATTGATTTGATCCCGGTTGGAAATTTCACAGTAACTCAACATGCAATTACCGACAATAATGGTAATTATTCTTTTGAAAATGTGAAAAGCGGTGAGTATTATTTAAAGTTTTATTTACCGGACGGATTTGAATTTACTCTGGATAATGTATCGGG
>JALVEG010000295.1 GCA_027031145.1 Saprospiraceae bacterium
CATTTATTTCAAGTTTTTCGTATTCTGGATGAAGGATTACTAAAATCACTTCTTCCGGAACATTCATTTGAAATTTGCCTTCAAAATCAGAGCTGGTTTTTATTTGTTGGTCTGTGGTTTGAATAACTGCTCCTACCACAGGTTCTCCGGTAGAACTATCGAGTAGCTCACCTTTGATATGAATCTCTTGGGCATAAAATTGCCATACAAGAAGATTCAGAAAAATTATGATGAATTTCTTCATTTTTCTTCATTTTTTTTATTTAAAAAATCATTTAGTATTCTTATCCTTGAGATAAGTGTTCCTGTTTATGAAGAAAAAAATGCGGGAGGTCTAAATATAGGAGATAAGTATCCTTTGCATAATCGTTTGTTGATAAATAAATCGGTAGTGTTTAAGATATATAATTTTTTATAATACTCGGTAATAATATTTTGAAAATTGAAGGAAGTATATTCTTTGAGTTTAAGTTCAGGAAGGATATTTTTTTTATTGTCAGGAGTAGAATCCTCATTATAGATTTTTTTAATTTCTTTCTTGAGATGGCATTGTCCGTTACAATGCATTTCGGGTTTGTCTTTGTTGATACAGACCTCTTCTGCATAGTAGTGATAATTGATTGCATAATCCAGCATAGGTATTGCAGGGTAAACTACAATCCATAAATAAAAAAATAATAATATGTATGAAACGATTTTTTGTTTCAAAATAAATTTATCTATTTAATAAGTTTGAAATAGGAAAATTGGATTAAATCAATGAATTTGTAAGGCTAATGTATTATGAGATATTTGACCGATATAAATATATAAGCAATCAAGCTCTTAAATTAAAGCTAAAAATGAATTAGTCTTACAAATTCATCGACTTGTAAATAAAATTAAGGCTAAAAATAGTTATGAGACTGTGGGAGGGTGGAAAATATCTGAGATATATGAAGTGATATCCGCTTGGATTATGAAAGTAGATATTTTGTTATTGTAATTTTTTTCAGGGCATAAATAAATATGAGAAAACTCAGTGGTTAATTCCTTTACGAATACCGGAATGTGAGCCAAAGGAACTGCCGGTTTTTCTTTGTCTTTTTGGTCACAAACTCTTTTGATTAGTGCTTTCAAATAGGCATCTCCATTATTTTCTACTTTGGCAATTTTTGTAGAAGAATCATTGCATCCGCAATTTATACTTTCTATTAAAGTATTTTCTTTCTGATTATGTTGCCAAAGAAAATAGTCCACAAAAGGCATAACAGGTTGTAGAAGTACAACTGTAAAGGATAGTAATAGCAGTAAACCTGTTATTTGTGTTTTCAATTTTTGTTTTATCAATTCACACAAAAATAAGAAAAAAATATGAAAGAGTCTTTTATCTAGAAATATTTATTTTTCACTGTATTATAGTCGATAAAATAAGTGAGTTTCATAATAAACCGGTGTTCTTTGTCTTGTTTGAATAAAAGATCTATATTGTCTTTAAAATTAATATCCGATTGGTTTCCTAAATCTTCTATCCTATTTCTATACATTAATGATAGTTGACTTCCCGGAGCAAATTCCCAGATATAAACCAAGTCGAAATTCCAGTAATTATAATTTATCTCATAGGAATAATTATTCATTAATAAGTCTAAGTCCCCATTGTTATTTAATAAGAATAATTTATCATAATGCACAGGAGTCCAATAATGATAAAGGTTGAAATTTAAAGCCGATTTTACAGTAAAATAATAATTGGCCCCAAAAGCATTTGTGACTACTTTTTGTTGCCTATTTCCAAAATAAATATTGGTTCCGTCATCTCCCAAATAACCCTTGAAATTGTTTCTTTTTCGTAATTTTATAGAGTAATTGAATTTAAATCGATTAGTCACTCTCCATCTAGGTTCGAAACCAATCATCCACAGACTTTGGTTATCGCCGATTGATTTAAACCAAGAGTATGGAATTTTATATGATAATTTCTTACGACGATCAGAGGAAACAGAGCCATAACTTCCCCAGTGAGGTTTGACGCGATAATAACGCCCTGGAATTCTCGGCTCATAAAAGTCTTTTTCGGTCCCGGAATATCTTAAATTTATTTGATAGACAAAAAGTTTCTTGCCTATTAGAATATTGGTTAAATGATAAGTATTTGAAGTTTGTTGATAGGGGGTATACAAATAGTTAAATGTGGTGAACGCATAAAGAATATTTTTTCGGAAAAATTTGCCGGGTTTGAGTGAGGAATAATTATACCCAAGGCTATATTTCACAAAATTATTATGCGTATTATAGGCTAAATCTTGAGGGTCAAATAGGTCATCTTGTACTTTAGTAGAGGCAAATATTTTATGTGCACCGATTTTTTTGGATGTAGATAAAGAAAATTTATTTCCTTGATAATTCCCTTTATCTTTATCGCTAAAAATAAAACTTCGAGCAAAATCTCCATTTAAGTTTAAGGTATTTTTTTGCTTATTAATATCAAAATAGGCTCCCAATACATTCGCATCTCTCCCGACTCCTTTATGTAAAACATTTGTATTTATAAACCCGATGGAATTTGTGCGATTAAAATTATAATCCATTACAAATACATTATAATTGGCCAGGGCTTCGGTTTCTACTTGATGGGTTTCCCCGGTCAAAGTGTCCAATATAGTAGCTTTTGCCGGTTGGGTAAGAGCGTTCAAGAATCCCACGCCTAATCCGTTTTTGCTTCTCCCGGAAATTTTGACGGCATTGATGAGTTTCACCACTTCAGGGTTTTCTTCAACCACTTCGTTGGTTCCTAAAAGGCTTGAATCATATTCTGCGGGTTTGTCTCCTATACGCCTGGAGTAGAATAGGTCCATTTTGTTGAAAAGGTTCATGCCTTCGGTAAAAAATTGCCTTTGTTCCGGATAATATTGTTCAAAAGGACCTAAATTTAAAACTAAATTATCATAGGGCGTATCACTGAAGTCAGGAATAAGCGTAGCATCAAGCGTATAGTTTTCACTTAGTCCGTATTTTAGATC
>JALVEG010000296.1 GCA_027031145.1 Saprospiraceae bacterium
AAAAAAAATCTTCAGGTTTTTATCAAAGCGGCGCAAAAACGTGGTGAAGCGCTGGATCATGTGCTCTTTTTCGGACCTCCAGGACTTGGTAAAACGACACTGGCAAATATTATTGCCAATGAGATGCAGGCAAATATCAAAACCACTGCCGCCCCGATGATTGAAAAAAGCGGTGATCTTGCAGCAATACTGACCAACCTCGAAGAGGGGGATATTTTGTTTATCGACGAAATTCACCGTCTCTCTCCCGCCATCGAAGAGATACTCTATCCAGCGATGGAAGATTTTAGACTTGATATTATTATCGGCAGCGGACCAGCGGCGCAGACGATCAAGCTTGATCTTCCCCGTTTTACACTCATTGGTGCGACAACACGTGCCGGTATGATCTCTTCACCGTTGCGTGATCGTTTCGGAATGCATTTTCGCCTTCAGTTTTACAATACGGAAGAGTTGGCGCAGATTATTAAAAAAGCCTCTTTAAAGCTGGAGTGTCTGGCTCAGGATGACGCTTGTCTGGAGACCGCACGACGCAGCCGGGGTACGCCGAGAATCGCACTTCGTTTGCTGAAACGGATTCGTGATTATGCTGAGGTGGAAGATGAAAACGAGATCACGCTGGATCGATCCCGGTATGCACTCGATGCCCTGGGTGTCGACGACAGGGGATTTGATGAGATGGATATCCGTTTTCTGGAGCTTTTGGTTGCGGCAAAAGGGCGACCGATGGGGCTTGGTACCATAGCGGCAACATTGAGTGAAGACGAAGGAACAATCGAAGATGTGATAGAACCCTATCTGATAGCCAACGGTTTTATCGAAAAGACTGCCAGAGGCAGAGTCGCTACACCAAAAACCTATGCACTTTTCAGACTCACACCGCCCAGTCAGGATGATCAGCCATCTCTTTTTGATTAGAAATATGATAAATTATACAAATAATTTTAATAATAAGGGTAAAAGTTGAATAGGAAATATTTTTTACTTGCTCTTTTCATGTTTGTACTTTACTGGGTGTGGTATCTGTATCAACCGTTTTGGATGCCCCTTTTTATTGCCTCCCTGCTGAGTCTTGCAACCAGCAATCTTAATGTCGTGCTGGACAAATATTTCAAGCATCAAATGACAAAATCAATCGTCCTGACGCTGATTCTGGGACTGCTCTTTTTTGCACCTATCGTCTATGCTTTAAATTCACTTTCGACAATTATGCAGCATTTTGACGCTTCTATTATCGATAAAATGGTTAATGTCAAAAACCATTTGGAAATACCGGATTTTCTGGGTGCGGTAAAACCGCAGATACAGGAGTTTCTTGACAGTATCAATGCGAAAGATATTACCAAAAGTGTAGTCAAATATATGACAATTATTCTCAAAAACAGTGCCGATTTTTTGAAAGATATGGTCATGATCATCGTTTTTTACTTTTTTGCCAACTATTATGGTAAAGATCTGGTCAGATTTTTAAAGGGGATTTTGCCTTTTGATGAAAACAGTGCGTTTTTTCAGGAAATATCCAATGTCATGAACATTGTTTTCTATTCCACACTGGTAACGGCAATTTTTGAAGGTGCACTATTTGCGATTATTACAGCACTCTATGGATATGACGCGCTGCTGTTTGGGATTTTATACGGTTTCTCTTCACTCATTCCGATTGTCGGAGGTGCTTTGATGTGGGTGCCTTTAAGTTTGTATCAGTTTTCACTGGGAGATACAACCGGTGCCTGGGTGATTGCGTTGTACTCTATCATCGTGATTTCCGTCATAGCAGATACATTTATCAAGCCTATTATTATCAGTGAAATCAATCGCCTTATGATTAAAACACCGTCAAAAATCAACCCGCTGATTATTTTCTTCTCTATTATCGCGGGCTTGACGACATTCGGTTTCTGGGGTGTGATTATCGGTCCGGCAATTACAACGTTTTTTATATCTCTGGTCAAAATCTATAAAGTGCTACTGGACGAAGAGAAGTACCTGTCAAGGTAGATAGATCTCTCCTTTTGAAAAGAGGACTGCATTTCCGCTGATAGCAACTTGCTGATCGTCATTGATCAGTGTACAGTTGATATTGCTGCCTCTTTGAGAAAGCTGTTTTGAGGCAAGCGCTTTTTTCTGTAGTATTTTTCCCCACAGGGGTGCCAGGGAAGTACAGGCAGAACCGGTAATATAGTCTTCGTCAATACCCAGTTTCGGTGCAAAGAAGCGATAGACAAAATCTTTCTCATCCCCTTTTGCTGTAATGCAGATACCGCGTAAATCGATACTTTTCAGTGCGTCAAAGCGGGGTTTGATGTTGCGTATAGTCTCCTCTTTGTCATAAATGAGAATATAGTCGAGACCTTTGTAGACTTGAATCGGCTCTTCACCGATTGTTGCATTAAAGAGGGTGAGGTATTCGCTGTCCTGTACAGGCATAAGGGCTTCGATGACCAGTGTAAGAGTATTTTCGCCTCTTGTGACCTTTAAATCACCGCCGATTGAGTGAAAAGTTACCTCCTGCAAACTTTCATCGACATAGTTGAACAGTACAAAAGCGGCTGCAATGGTCGCATGACCGCACAGTTCCACCTCTTTTTTGGGTGAAAACCAGCGAATACGATATCCAGTCTCTTCCTGAACAAAAAAAGCGGTTTCGGAGACATTGTATTCTGAAGCAATGTTTTGCATCGTTCTGTCATTGAGCCACTCATCCAACGGACAGACTCGTGCGGGATTTCCTTTAAAAATCTCATCTGCAAAAGCATCTACATGGTATACCTGAAGTGTCACTGTTTGTCCTTGTATATGGTTTTTATTGTATGTTCCAGAAAAAATGGATCCATTCTTTTGCTTCTCTTATTTTAAAGTCAGGCTGAAATAGTGCATTTTTTTTATAAAAAATAACACCAGACTTAAAATAGCTTTGCGGAAATCTTTTTTTAAGTGTCTGCACTACTTCAGACATTGTGTCACCGCTGTCGACGATATCATCTACCACCAGAACATGTG
>JALVEG010000297.1 GCA_027031145.1 Saprospiraceae bacterium
AAAGGGTAAGCATTGCCCATGGAGCTATTATTCACGGTTGTATTATTGAAGATGATGTATTGATTGGTATGGGTGCTATTGTTATGGATAATGCAGTATTGCATTCGCATTGTATGATAGCTGCCGGAGCTGTTGTACCGGCAAAAATGGTCTGCGAAAGCGGTTGGATATATGCCGGCATTCCTGCCAAAAAGATCAAAAAACTCAATGAAAGCACCATGCATGATTTCTTTAGACAAACTCCGGAAAATTATAAGAAATATGCAGGATGGTATATGGATGAAGGGTATGGGAAGGAGAAAGGTTAAAGTGTAAAGTTATAAAGTACAAAGTAAAAGTTAAGGTTTCAAATTTCAAGTTTAGGAGTGCGTTTTTGTTTGGATGGGGATAATTGTATTAAGAGTCGGGCTTTCCAATCAATATCCTGAAATAAACTTGTGATATTCTCGTTTTTTTCCTTTACATTTGTGACGGTAATACCAAATAAAATAAATGAAACGCAAACAATTAAATAGTATTCTTATACTTGGGGCACTTGCTATCTTTGGTATTATTGTATTGCAGTTGTACTGGCTGGCTTTGGCATGGCAGATAAAAAACAGGGAATTTGACGAGAGACTGAATATCAGCTTAAGGCATATTGCCGAGCAAATGGCTGCTAAAACCGATACTAAATTGCCTAAAAAAGGACTTATTGAAAAACTTTCACCGAATGAATATCTGGTAAATTATAATGATGTTATTAAGCCGGATATATTGGAAGATTACCTTATCAGGGAATTGGATATCATTGAACCCGGATTGAAATTTGAATATGCCGTTTATGATTGCTTTACCGATGATCTGATCTATGGCAATTGTTGCGGTGTTGAGGAAAAAACAAAAAAGGAAATTCTTAAAAAATTGGTTAACACTGAAAAGTATACTTATTATTTTGTTGTTAGATTTCCGGACAAGCGACTTTTTTTGTTATCAAATCTAAAGTTATTTATATTGCTCGGATTGTTTGCCATAATAGTTGTTTTTGCTTATATTTATGCAGTAGCAACATTGTTCAGACAAAGAAAATTATCGGAATTGCAAAAGGATTTTGTAGATAATATGACCCATGAATTCAAAACTCCTTTGACTTCAATAAGATTAGCTGCCAATGTGATTGCAAAAAGCGATGAAATAAATAAAAACAAAAAACTCAGCAAATACAGCAAGATCATAGAGCAGCAAAGTGATAAATTGACAAAACATATAGAGAGATTGTTGGATCTGATAAGAAGTGATAAGAAATTTGATCTGAAAATTGAAGATGTAGAATTGGGAAATTTTATTAAAAATTTAATTTCGGGATTGGAACATGAATTGCATAGCAAAAATGCTGTTGTCAATTTTAATACACCTGAGAATGAAATTTTTATAAAAGCAGATAAATATCATTTGAATAATATCATTTACAACATAATAGATAATGCTATTAAATACAATGATAGTGAAAAGAAAATAATTAATATTTACATTGATAACAAAGGGAATTATTATGATCTGATTGTAAAAGATAACGGGATCGGAATACCCGAAGAAAACATTAATAATATTTTTAAAAAGTTTTATCGTGTTCAAAAAGATGATATACATGATGTAAAGGGATTTGGATTGGGACTTTATTATGTGAAAAACATAATTAAACTTCATGGATGGAGTGTTGAAGTACAATCAAAACCTAAAAAAGGAACAAAATTTATTATCCATATAAAACAAAACAATGAATAAAGACAAAATAAAACCAAACCTGATGTATGTTGAGGACGATGAAGTCCTTGCTTTCATAACCAAAGACAATCTGGAAGAAAACGGATATAAAGTAAGCCATTTCCCTGACGGAATTCAGGCATATGAAGCCTTTAAAAAAGAGAATTTCGACCTTTGCATTATAGACATCATGCTACCGAAAATGGATGGGTTTACTTTGGCTGAAAAGATAAGGGAAATAGATTATGAAGTTCCTATTTTATTTCTTACGGCAAAATCATTGAAAGAAGATAAGATCAAAGGGCTTACAATCGGTGCGGATGATTATATTACAAAGCCTTTTAGTATTGAAGAATTGATATTGAAAATTCAGGTTTTTCTTAAAAGGAAAAAAATTATAGCAATTGAGAAAAAAGCTGTCTATAATGTGGGAAAATATATATTTGATTATTCTGATCTGACATTGAGTTACAAAGATGATCACAGAAGATTGACACAAAAAGAAGCGGATTTATTGGTATATTTATTGGAAAATAAGGACAGATTGATAAAAAGATCTGAGATATTAAAAAAAATATGGAAACAGGATGACTATTTCGCCGGCAGGAGCATGGATGTTTTTATTAGCAGATTAAGAAAATATCTTTCAAAAGATAAAAATATTGAAATAGAAAATATTCACGGAGTAGGATTTAAGTTTAAATGTTGAGTAATTATAAATATAATACATATTGTTGGTATTTTACATGAAGTAGAAATTCTTTGTGTTACTTTGAGGACTTAGAGTCTTTGTGTCTATTTTAGTATATATTGAGATTTTAGACACAAAGAACACAAAGATTCACAAAGGCAAGTACTCTATCTGAATAAATACAATTAAAATAATAAATCTACAAATTTTAAACAGATGAAAATTGCAATACTATACGGGGGAAAATCAGCTGAACATGAGATATCAATTCTTTCAGCTAACAATGTTTTTAAAAATCTTGATAAAGAAAAATATGAGCCTGTTTTGATAAAAATCAACAGGTCGGGGAAATGGTTTACAGACAGATCCATGATTGAAAATAATGATTTTGCTAAGATCGATAACCTTTCGGATTTTGATCCTAAAGATGAATTATTATTAAATCCGGGAGATGATAAACCGTTTGTTCTGGACAATGAATTGGGATTTACAGTTAGTGCCGTGTATCCTGTTTTGCACGGGCCTAATGGTGAAGATGGTTCGGTACAGGGATTGCTTAAAATCCTGAACTTACCTTTTGTAGGCCCAGGTGTTCTTGGATCTGCTGTAGGCATGGATAAGGAAATAATGAAGAGATTACTTAGGGAAGCAGGAATAAAAATCGGAGATTATCTTGTTGCCAGATATGGGAAATATCCTGATTTTAAGACTGTAAAAACCACTTTGGGATTACCTGTTTATATAAAACCGGCAAATATGGGTTCGTCCGTTGGAATTTCCAGAGTCTCTGATGAATCACAATACGAAAAAGCTATAGAACTTGCTTATCAATTCGATACCAAGTTGGTAATAGAAGCCAATATTGACGGCAGGGAAGTGGAATGTGCTATTTTAGGAAATGAAAATCCCAAAGCATCTGTTCCCGGCGAAGTGGCTGCAACTAAAGAATTTTATGATTACGAAGCCAAATATCTTGATGATAAAGGATATGAAATAATGATACCTGCCGATCTGGATAAAGATGTCGAAAACAGGGTAAGAGAAATAGCTGTTAAAACTTTTCAGGTCTTGGAATGTGAAGGATTGAGCAGGGTAGATGTGTTTGTTACCAGGGATAATGATATATTGGTAAATGAAATAAATACATTACCTGGTTTTACTTCCATCAGCATGTATCCGATGCTATGGAGAGAATCAGGTATTGATTATACAGAACTGATCACAAAATTAATTGATTTTGCAATTAGCAGATTTAAAAGAGATGAAAGGTTGAAAAATAGTATTCAATAGTGTCTGCCATAAACAGGTTAAATTTGAAACGGTTCTTTAATTCTCAGCTTGTAACGATTTTTATTCCTGCAGATGCTCCTATTCTGCTTGCTCCCGCTTCGATCATTTTCAATGCATCTTCTCTGGTTCTTATTCCTCCTGATGCTTTTACTTTAGCTTTATCGCCTGCGATGCTTTTCATAAGTTTTACATCTTCCACGGTAGCTCCGCCTGTACCGAAACCCGTACTTGTTTTAAGATAATCTATATCAAATTCCAAACAAGCATGAGCAAGCATTTCAATTTCCTGGCTGGTCAAATAGCATGTTTCAAATATAATTTTTAATAATGCATCATTGATTTTTGTGATGGTTCTCATGGAATCCAGTTCATATTTCACCGTTTTCCAGTCACCGTTTTTTACAGCAGGAATATTTATTACGGCATCTATTTCCTGAGCACCGAATTCAATAGCTTTTTTTATGGATTCTACTTTAGCAGAAGCATAATCATAGCCAAAAGGAAAATCTATAACAGTACATACTTTTACCGGTGTATTATCGAGATTGTGTTTTGCTCTTTTTACAAAATATGCAGGAATACAAACACTTGCAAAACTATATTCCAATGCCTCGGTACATAATGTATCTACCTGAGCATTTGTTATATTGGGTTTCAACAATGTATGATCAATATATCCTGCTAATTGTTTTGATTCCATAATAAGTTGTTTTTTTGTATTCAGGTATCTTTTTATATCTACTCAGGCAGAATCATTTCTAAAGCACCCTGCCTGAGTAGATACCTTTTTTATTTATTCAAATCTGCCGTGACAATGTTTATATTTTTTACCACTTCCACAAGGACAAGGATCGTTTCTTCCCACTTTCGGACTTTCTCTTTTAACCGTTTCTATTTTTGGTCTTCCCCCTGCACTTTCAGCTGCTGCTCTTGCCGCTCTGTCCTCCCTGCTGGTTCTGGTTCTGCTCATATCTGTATGTTGTTCCCTGGCTTCTTCCAATTCCTGTCCATCCACGATCAATTTACCTTTCATCAGGTAAGATAATACTTCTTCATTTATTTTATAAACCAGTTGTTCAAAAAGTTTATATGCTTCCAACTTGTATATCACCAAAGGATCTTTTTGTTCAAAAGAAGCAGCCTGAACAGAATCTTTTAATTCATCCATTGCTCTCAGATGCTCTTTCCAGTGATGGTCAATAATTGCAAGTGTTACTGTTTTTTCAATATCCAGCCTTACTGATTCACCATTGGATTTTACAGCTTCTTCCAATCCGGCAGCTACCGGATACGGATTTGCTCTGCCGTCTGTGAAAGGAATAGAAATCTTTGTATATTTATGTCCTTCGTTTTCAAAAACATTTTTAATTACAGGCAAAAGGATCCTGTTGAACTTTGCCATTTTTGCATCATAATGCTCATTGGTTTCTTCCAATAATTTTGCGGCAAGAGTGCTTTCATCTACTGAAGAAAAAGTATCTTCATCAATATTAGTAGTAAAACCGAATATTCTGAAAACTTCAAGTTTGAATGCATCATAATTATTTATTTGCTTTGCACCGTATGCGATATTTTCAGTCAAATCGACGAACATATTGAAAAGATCGACAGCAAGCCTTTCTCCAGATAAAGCATTTTTACGTTTTTTGTAAATAGCTTCCCTTTGAATATTCATTACATCATCATATTCCAATAATCTTTTTCTTATGCCAAAGTTGTTTTCTTCCACTTTCTTTTGGGCTCTTTCAATGGATTTTGTAACCATGCTGTGTTGGATAACATCTCCTTCTTTATGTCCCATTCTGTCCATCAATTTGGCTATCCTTTCGGAATTAAAAAGTCTCATCAGGTTATCTTCAAGAGAAACAAAAAATTGTGAAGATCCCGGGTCTCCCTGTCTTCCGGCTCTACCTCTCAACTGATTATCAACTCTACGTGACTCATGTCTTTCGGTTGCTATTATTGCCAATCCACCTGCTTCTTTTACTTCTTTTGTTAATTTAATATCGGTACCTCTACCAGCCATATTGGTTGCAATGGTCACTTTTCCCGGTTGCCCTGCTTCTGCTACTATCTCTGCTTCTCTTTGATGATGTTTAGCATTAAGGACGTTATGGGGGATTCCTCTCATTTTTAACATTCTGCTGAGTTTTTCCGAAATATCAACGGAAGTAGTACCAACAAGACTCGGACGGCCATGTTTCCTCATTTTTTCTATCTCATTGATTACAGAGTTAATTTTCTCTTTCTCCGTTTTATAAACCAAGTCTTCTTTATCGTCCCTGACAATGGGTCTGTTGGTTGGAATTACGACAACATCCAATTTATATATTTCCCAAAATTCTCCAGCCTCGGTTTCGGCTGTACCGGTCATACCGGCAAGTTTGTGATACATACGGAAATAATTTTGCAGCGTAACAGTAGCATAGGTCTGAGTGATCTCTCCGACTTTTACACTTTCTTTGGCTTCGATAGCCTGATGCAATCCATCAGAATATCTTCTTCCTTCCATCATACGTCCGGTTTGCTCATCAACGATCTTTACTTCGCCGTTCATCACTACATATTCTTCATCTTTTTCAAACAATGTATATGCTTTGAGCAATTGATTTACGGCATGAAGTCTCTTGGATTTTAATGAAAAATCCCTTGACAGACTTTCACTTGCTTCCTGCTTTTCTTCATCACTTAACTCATCATTTGACTGTATCTCCTGCATCATAGTGGTTATATCCGGAATCACAAACAATTGTGGGTCATTTTCTCCTTTAGCTAAAAATTCGGCTCCTTTATCTGTTAATTCTACCTGTCTGTTTTTCTCATCAATAGTAAAATACAATGGTTCATCAACTAAAGGCATTCTTTTCGACTGTTCCTGCATATAAAAGTTCTCTGTTTTTTGCAACAAAACTTTTATCCCTTCCTGACTTAAATACTTTATCAAAGGTCTGTATTTGGGCATTGATCTATAAGCACGTAAAAGAGACAAACCTCCACCTCCTTCATCTACTCCGGTATTTCCTTCTGCTATTAGTTTTTTTGCTTCTGCAAGATAATTTGTTGCAAGATGCCGTTGAACTGAAATCAATTTTTCAACTTTTGATTTCAATTCATTATAAAGTTCCTCTTCTTCTCCTGCTTCAACCGGACCTGAAATGATAAGCGGAGTACGGGCATCATCTATCAATACCGAATCCACCTCATCCACGATGGCATAATGAAGTTTTCTTTGAACCATTTCATCCGGAGATATTACCATATTATCTCTCAGATAATCAAACCCAAATTCATTATTGGTTCCATAAGTAATATCGCAATTATAAGCTTTTTTCCTTTCATCCGAATGGGGTTTGTATTTGTCGATACAATCTACGGTCATAAATAGAAATTCATAAATAGGGCCAACCCATTCACTATCCCTTCTGGCAAGATAGTCATTAACTGTAACCAGATGAGATCCCTGACCTGCCAAAGCATTTAGATATAAAGGTAATGTGGCAACAAGTGTTTTTCCTTCTCCGGTTGCCATCTCTGCAATTTTACCATCATGAAGTACCATTCCTCCAATCAACTGTACATCATAGTGAACCATATTCCATTTAACTTCTCCTCCTGCAGCAATCCAGTTATTTGCCCAAATAGCTTTGTCACCGTCAATAGTGATATTGGATTTTGTCGCTGCAAGATCCCTGTCGTGATCTGTTGCCGTAACGACTAAATTTTCATTTTCCGAAAATCTTCGTGAAGTTTCTTTTACGGTAGCAAATGCTTCCGGCAAAATCTCATTAAGAATCACTTCAAGTTCTTTATCCCTGTCTTTGATCAATTCATCAATTGCATCATAAATTTCTTCTCTTACATGAATGTCTTCTTCTTTATTTGCTCTTTCTTTGAGATTGTTTATTTCATCATCAATGTCTTTAAGATAATCATTTATCCTGGCTCTAAATTCCAAAGTTTTATTTCTTAATTCATCATTTGAAAGGTTTTTATATTCTTCAAAATACTTATTTACTTCTTCTACAATAGGGTTATATTTCTTTACATCCCTGTCATATTTCGTTCCAAAAACTTTCTTAATTAATCCAATCATTTTATATATATTTTTTTATTCTTTTCAAGGGTTTATTTTCTAAACATAAATACTAACGATATAGTTTTGTTTTTTATATAGTGCCGGTGTTAAAACCGACAATATAGCTGTTAATTTCTTTTATCATTTCCCCAATTGAGTTTATTCTGAAGGTTTTTCGTAAAGTCATATCCTTCAAAAACAATGATATTTATTAAAAAATTCGCTTTTTTTAAAATTAGTTTATATTTTGATGTAATTTTTTTATATCTCGAATCCAAGGTGCATAAAAATGAATCTGTTCTTCCTTCTATTTCTAAACTCAGTTCGGAATCATCAGGGATTACCAGTGGTCTCATCGTAAGATTGTGTGGTGCAACAGGAGTAATAATAAAATTGCCGGAACCCGGAAAAACTATTGGGCCACCACAACTAAGAGAATAACCTGTAGAACCTGTAGGTGTAGAAACAATCAATCCATCTGCCCAATATGTATTAAGATATTTCCCATCCAGATAAGTATGTACTGCAATAACTGAAGGGGCTTCGCTTTTGTGTACTGTAAAGTCATTCAAAGCGAAATTTTCGTCACCAAAGATCTGTGGTTCGGATATAAGTTTTATCAAGCTTCTCTTCTGAATTTTATAATTTCCTGATAATAATGAATCTATTGCAACATTTATTTTATTTTTTTCAACGATTGCCAAAAACCCCAATCTTCCAAGATTGATACCTAATATCGGAACCTTGCTGTCTTTGACCAAAACAGCTGAATTAAGGATAGTACCGTCACCCCCGATTGAGAGCACAGTATCAATTTTATTTGTTTTCAATTTTTTTGTTTCGGAAATACTTGCATAATTATCATTGAAGTCAAATTTTTCAACCAATAATTTTAAAAATTCTTCATAAAAAAATATTTCAATATCATTCTTTTTCAGTTTTTCAATTAAAATATTCAAATATTGCAAATGAGATGATTTTATATAATTACCATATATGAGTATTCTTTTCACCTGATTATATTTTGGTTTTATAATGAAAAAATATTCCGCCTTCACCGATATGATTTATACTGTAATTCAGTTGGAAATAATTGTTGTAAATAATCATATCCAGTCCCGGACCATAACCATAAAGAAACCTGTTTGTAAAATTATTTAAAACAAAATTACTATTATTATTGACATATCCCAAATCAAAATTGAAGCTTAAGTGAAATTCATAAGGAATCAATTGAAATTGATTGATATTTATCAATCTTTTTAAATTTAATTTACCTGAAAATAATTTCAATTTTTGTGCTGAATTTACACAAAAATAATCTTCTCCGTCAATTACATATAATTCATAACCGTTTAAATAATTATCCTCATAACCCAGTGATTTATTATTATAATAGGACGCTTTGTTATTCATTAATCTTTTCCTGACTTTGAATTTATATGAAGAGATGAAGTTTTTATATATGGGAAAATATTTTTCCATTGAAACAAAAAGATCCAGTATATCCAGATCCTTAAAAATCCCGAGACCTGACTTCACCATTGAGAATCCAATAAAATAACCTCCTTTGGGATAAACTCTGAATTCCCTTTTATCATAAACAAAGGAATATTTTACTTCAAAATATTTTTGTTTTGTATTTTCATTGAAAAAATCAGGATTAAACTTGGTTTGAACAATTTTATCAATAAGATTATCATGAAAATTCATTTCAAATTTGTGTGTCAGGAACAATTTTGGTCTAAAAATAATTCCTGTTGATATTCTGAATTGTCTCAACATATTTTTGTCATCATCCCTGTAAAATACCAATTTATTATTTTCTGTATTGTAGGCTATTTCTTTTGAATATTTGTACATTGTATTAAAAATAAAACCAATACGATGATTCATACTCAAAAACGGTCTGATATATTGTAATTCCAGTTTTTTGGTAATTCCTCTTTGTATTTTTATTTTTAAAGGATCCCTGTTTCCCGAAAGATTCTTATGATTCAGGTCCAAAGCTATATTTATTCTGTTCAATTTAGCATTGTGGTCATAAAACCAATCGTTGAAATTTCTGTCAGTCAATTCAAAATAAACAGAAGGATAAATATACCATGATTCAATTGTTTTAATAGAGATAGTACCTCTATTGGTATTTGAATCATATTTTTTCAGATTGAAAGCGGCATCTACAAAAAGACCTGTACTTAATAATCTGTTTTTATTTTCTTTAAAAGATTTTTCAAGTTCTGTAAAAAATATTGTGTCTCCGATAGTAAAATCCAATTCATTTTTTATAATATAATCTTTTGTGTGATGATTTCCCGTTAACTCTATACTATCGATAATAACAAAAGGGATTTGTGCCAATAAAGTATTAAAGGAAATAAATAAAAAGGAAATACTAAATAAAAATTTCATCCGGTTCAACGATTATTTCTGTAGCTATACGTTTAAATAGTGCATCAGGGCATCATACCTTTCTTTCAAAGTTTCCAATGAATAATTCTCAGAAGAATACGAGGCTTTTATCTTATAACCATATCTTTCAAAAGCAGAAATAATACCTGAAATATTCTTTTTATTCAACTTAATTATCACATCCATAAAATTATCTTTTGGATTTTCATCATTGATCATAAGACCTATAACGGATGCGTGTTCAGATTCTACTATATGGCTGATTTCCTGCAATGAATAATCTCTTACTGCAACAGTGAGCTCTATGATACTGCCGGGAAATTCAAAACTAAAAATATCTCCGAAATATTGAAATAAATCTTGTTGAGCAATACTGCCCAAATAATTATCTTCATCATCAACAACTGGTATAATTGAAAGATCATTTTTTGCCAGCTTGTCGATAATATTGAAAATATGACAATTCTCGTTAACAAAAACTTTTCTGTCTTTCAGATCGTATTCTGAAGATTTTTTGTCGAATCCGTTAAGCAAAATATCATCTTCATCAATAATATTTATCAATTTCCCGTTTTCTACAATCGGCAAA
>JALVEG010000298.1 GCA_027031145.1 Saprospiraceae bacterium
TATACCTCTTGATGAAAAAAAATCACTTCCATTTACTTGTGATATTTATTGCAAGATACCCTGATATATCAATTTCTCTTCTCATTCCTTCTTAAAAATATGCAAGTTATTTTTATTATCCATAAGGAATAAATACGGATCGTGATATCTTATGGGAGTTGCTCCCGGGAAACTTACTCCCGGCTCGTCGTGTATCCAATCAAATCTATGAGTTAATGTATTGAATGCTCCTATCCTGCCTTTGCGCCAATCGGTAGTGATAAGGTAATCTCCTATTTGAACATAATTGTTTCTATGACTTTCTATACCAACCTCTTCTTCAAAATATGAAGAATCATCAAACATATCCAAAATCTTACCTGTAAAAATATCGGATCTAACATATCCTACTGAAATAGTGTGTAATACTTCGTTTTTTTTATCAATTTTATCGAAATTTGGAATTGTTTTTCTTTTCCAAGCCAATTTGCCACTATTGGTATCTATACCAAACAACCAGTTGGTTCCAATTCCACCAACAAGAATATTTTTGTGTACTCCTATTAATGGGATAATTATGTCACTTGGAGCAATTTCTTCAATATTAAAAACCCATTGTAATTTACCGGTATGCAAATCCCTTTTAGTAACCTCTTTAAAAGATGAACAATAAACAGATTCATCCACAAGCCTAATCAGTTCCCCATAATTAGTTTCCCATAATAAATTCTTGTCTTTTAAATCATAAAGACCTAGTTTTGACTGCAATGAAACCATATCATAACCTAAACTTTTTACCAAATATCTTCCAAAATACAAATTATAGTTGCCTGTAACAAATTCTGCCCTTTCTAATAATCTATATTCTCTGTCAAATATTAAATATTCCATTCCGGTCAATCCTAAATATAAATTGTCAAAACAAAATATCCCTGACAATCTAACATCCAACCTAGTGCAATCTTTAGAAAAATTTCCAATTATATCAAATTCTTTCAACAAATTTTGGGATTGATATATTATTTTATTATTACCATAATAAAATCCACGTTTAATACTATTAATTACAGATAATTTTTTAAACATATTATTTATTTTATAAAATTCATTAATTCATGATTTATCAAATTACCATTTTCCGCTAAATTATTCAACTTTTGATAAGATTCAATTCCTTTACTTGTAAAAAAATTAGGATTACTTTCAAATAACTCCTCTGCTTGATTTAAATCCTTAAACACATTTTGAAACTTCCCTTTCATCGCATCAGATATACCATTGAAATAATACCTAAACTCATGCCCACTACTGATATATGCTCTGAATTGTTCGTATGCTTTTCCTGTTATTGAACGTGCTTGTGCCCAATTTTTTACTTCAATTGATCTGGAATATTTTATTCCGTTTACTGTCTTCTCAAAAAGCATATCCAACAAATGTCCGCTTTCAATATCAGGAATACGACCTTCGAAGCGAGCAAAATCAAATCCATCCTCAGCTAACTCAGCATACCTATTGTTCAATAAATCAAGTGTAAATGCTCCTGCTTTGGATTTTTTTGCACTTTGTGCCATCTCATCTAAAAATCCAATCAAATTAACGTTATTTTTCTTGGAATATTGTTTAATAACTGCCGTAAGGTCATCAACAACTTTAAACATATCTCCAACCTGAAGATCTTTATTCACAGAACTCGGGCAGGTTTTACATCCAGCTCTGGCTTTCGCAAGATTTTCAAATATTTTATCTAATAATTCTTTATGCGTTTCACTAAACGATGCGATTTTTTTACGCATATTTAATACTGACTCAAGTATTTCAAAATCTTTACGCATTTGGCGACGATTTTTTAAAAATTTCCATGTGTATACTGCTTCATCTTCATAATTTGCAAAAAATTGAATAAATTTTGAATTAAGTACCTCATCTAAGTTATTCCAATTTTTAATCGCATCTTCAAGAAACTCTTTTTGCAAATTGGTTGGTAATTTTTGAACTATATTTTTATAGAAATTTATTACTAAACTTTTTTTTACACCATTTTTAACTTTAACAAAAACGTTCAACACTTTTCCTCCAATTTCGATAAACCATTTACCCCCTTTTTGTACATATTTCAAACCCGCCAAATCAAAAGGAATCAATGCCCAGGTAAGATACGCTTCTTTTTTATTTCCTTTTTCCCACGATAAAACCCCGTCAACAATTTGTAAACCTACACCAACTATTATAATAACTTCGGAAAATCCTGATACAGTGCCAACACCAATCACAACAAATTCACCCAACCTAACGTATGTTTGGGGATCACTAAAATCAACATTACTATATAATTCACCTAAATCATGTACAATAGCAGTAAATAAATCAATACTATCTGAATCAAAAGTTAATGGCAACCATTTACCGCAATATCCATTATAATAATACATGTCTCCTGTAGGTTCCCATGTATATTTATCAAGCTCATATCCATATAGAATATTATTTTTATAGGTACCCGCCAATAAAAACTTATCATTATAGACTCCCAAAGTAAATCTATTTGCCTTCTTTTTTAATGTATCAGGAATTCCCAACATATATTCCTCCAATTCAAAAACTCTTTTGTCTTTTGGAAGATTTATACAAGGTCTTTTAGTTTTATAATTTGGAAATACTCCTACATCATCAAATGAATTAAATTCTTTCCACTCAATATTCACATAATCACTACCAGGTTTAATAATATAAGGTGTAAATGCATAATAATCAATACTATTTTCAAGTTCTGAAAATGAATAAAATTCTCCTTCAAATGGAAACATCCCTTCTTCAGGCACTTTATCGCATTCCAATTTTACTAAATATCCTGTATAATTACATGGGTCTAAATTTTTTGGACATCCACTATCAATGGGTATTCCAAGCCATGTTTTTAAATCAGAACCATATAAAAAAGATTTCGGATTATAAAACTTTTTATCAGCACCTTTACCCGTAGCATATCCTTTAA
>JALVEG010000299.1 GCA_027031145.1 Saprospiraceae bacterium
AGGATCTTCCAAAGCATCTTGCAGTAAAAGGACTTATGTCAAATATTTATCGCAGACTTGACCGAAACAAGCCCGCATACACAATTATTGCTTCCGGCGGAGGAGGGACATGGACATATCATTATGAAGAACCGAGAGCATTAACAAATAGAGAAAGAGCACGGCTGCAAGGTTTCCCTGATGATTATACGTTTGTCGGCAGCAATACAGAGGTTAGACGGCAGATAGGCAATGCTGTTCCTCCTGTTGGGATTTATGCTTTTGCGAAGAGAATACAAGATGTGCTTGATGGAATACAGAACAAAGAAACATCGCAATGCATAAAAGAATACTTTATCTCCAAAACTACCCGAAAAGCATCCTAACTTTTATGCTTAGCTGCAGGATCTAAAAGTTCAGTAAGGCAGAACCAATAGTTATCGACCTTTAACGGCATATTTCCTATAGTAGTATCTTTTTTGAGTATTTTTTTAGTTTTAATTGCATGACGGAATATATTTTTCCCGATATAGCCTGAAATCTCAACGGAAATATTCTCAAGTATCTCGTCCGTATATTCTGTAGGATTGTCAGAATCAATACCTTTGACCCGAACTAAAAAAATCCAATCATGCTGCTTTGGCTCTTCTCCTTCAACAGACTCCAAGTATCTTCCTTCCGTATCGTATCTATCAGATTCCAGAAGAAGAAGATTTCCATAAGACTTTGTGCTTTTTATACTGATTCTATAGTCAATATCTTTATACGTGACAATAAAATCCGTATCCTCCCATTCCCCCTTTCCCCAAAGATCCATATCTGGTTCTTTTATTTCTACACGATGCTTGAAATAATTATAAAAACCATATTCTGCGATTTTTCCCTGAAACGTATTCACAAAAATCTCATTTTTAGCCCTTTTCTCTTCTCCTCCAAATGCGGCGGGGTTATGCACTGCGTCATTATCATTTTCATCATATATGCGTGATGCAAATTCAAGACACCTTCTTTTTTGTTCTAAAGATACAACTGTATTTTCACAAAATTGTTTTTTGCATTCCTGAAGAATTTCAAGTTCATTTTTTTTATTAATATTGATAGGCACGTTTATTCTCGATAAGTATTTTTAAACCGTTCATAGCTTCCAACAGGCATGAAATCAATTTCATACACACCATCATCTATTTTAGTAAGTTTTGCAGAGTCTATGCCTGCTTCATTTAGATGCTGTCTTGAAACAAGAACATCCTCGGGAATATTCAATACATCCCTAAGAAGCCACTTTCCTAAATCTTTATTGGGGTTGCTCATTAGCCCTTTTCTGCCAGCTTGACAAGTCGATGCAGAAAGCATTTTTCCATTTGGGAGCATAAGATCAAACGAATAATCGTTTGATGGGGGAAAAAAATTAGGAAATTTTTTATGTATCCATGCAGGAATAGGAATATAAACCTCATCGGAATGCCTGTCTCTTCCCGAGGCATTCCACTGGTTTAAACCACTTTTCTCTGCAGGTTCAAACTGTTTAGATGATGGAGCATACAAGGGGAGAAAAATGACATTATTAGATTGTGATTTGAGTATTTCTTTTGGAATTATAAGTTCACTTTTTTCGGTAAACTCTTCACTGTTTTTCATTAAAAAATCTAACGGATTTTTATAAATATCTATTTCAACAGTATCAATTAAATCGTTACAGACAAAGCGTTTTAAAAGTGTACTTTTTGAAAAATTAAATGAATATTCATTTATTCCATCATTGAATAAAATTGATTTTTCAGATACTGTATCAATACTAAGATTGTTTGCATCAATTAAATCCATAGAAAATTCATATATATTATTGACGCCGATATCACGCGTTACACAGTGATAAAACATATCTTTCAGCCCATAAAGTTCTTTAGTTATTCGTATTCTTTCATTACGCAATTCAGCTATAGTTTGCACCTTCTCTTCTATTGTAACAGAATTATGAATCTTTGGGCTCATTGTATTAAACTCTGCAATTTTCTGCAAAGTTTTTCCATTAGAATGAAGAAAGGTTTTAAGCCCTATACCTATATTTTTCTTTTTTGCATCGACCGAAACATCTGAACGTGAAAGATCATCTGCTTCAAAAGAAAGACAAAATATATTTTCCGCTGCCCTGTAATATAAATAGGGTATAGGACTTTGAGAATAAATTCTGGATATTGAACCGATTAACTTTAAATATTTTACATATTTATCACGTTGTTTTTTGGGTTGATTTAAATAAAACATATTAAGCCTTTAAAAGGACATTACTCGGATTTGTTTTTCAAGGAATGCATACTGCTCTGGTATTTGCAATAAACACCTGTATTGCTGCTGCTGGAAAATCCAAGCAGTATAAATATTATCCCAAGTAGTTTTTTCATATATTATCTTAAACCTTGACAGGCAATACCGTCATGATTCCCATCCAATCTTTTCCATCCAGGATTGCGATCCTCGAACCACTCTTGCGCTTCTTCCCACGTCTCAAAACTGCTGCATGTTCTTCTTTGAAGCAGATCACCGACAATATTGCAGTCTACGACATGATCACTCAGTTTGTCCTCGCTCGTCGTAATATTATTATCATTCTTGTAATAGAGACAACGTGTAAAGTTCTGATCTTTATTGTACAGCACCTTGAAGTATCCTTCCGGTACTGCAATCCCATGACTTCCTATTCTCTCCGGGCTGTCCGAGTATTTAACCACGTTGATAATATTCACTTCTCCCAGACTTACTGCCACAAATCTTGCATATCTTTCCGCTTTTATCCATGTATAGCGGTTTACCTTTCGTGCCTGCGGGATAATATTGGCTAAGGAGTAGGTAGCATCCAGACTTTCCTCACTCCAGTCAAAGGCAGCATCACATGCTAAATGCCCGCGGTCATATCCTGAACCGGTATAGTCGGAAGTGGATGCACGATATTGTCTATCTATTGCTCTCTCCACTTTAAAAGAAGGTCTCTTGTC